>NZ_MDTU01000002.1:71132-74029 GCF_001720395.1 Piscirickettsia litoralis | reverse complement strand
AAATAAATGATGAGTTAAGAGCTTTAATTACCTTATAGCTTCGATCTTGGCTGATCGCTTACGTTGAAACTGCCCTGAAGATGCTCAGCTGCAAAACGAAGTTTGCAGGCCATGATGAATACAGCGGTTCTAACCCGGGCTGCAAACACACTAAAACCGTTGCCTATACTTACGTGAGCATCTGTATTAAAAATCAAACAATTTAAACCACATTTTCAACCCATGCAGATTTTTAACTAATTTTTCATATAGGGGCGCTAGATTCATCTAAAACATTCATGCCGCCGCGCTGCATAGGCTATCCTTAAAAATATGTGATGCTTACTCGTTAGCTTGCTTGTATAAGACTATTTCCCATCACCAGAATACACGCTAACACCTTGTTTTCTGATATAGTCAACTAGAGCTAGGCACTTTTCCCTCTCAGAATTAGGGTTAGCTCGGATATCTCTAATTCCCTTGAGGCTCATGCCTGCGATACTTTCAAACTCATAGGGCTGTTTCGGTACAACATACGAACTCAGCATCATTTTAAGGTTGGCATTTAACCGTATTTTAGGCTCAAACTGTCCACACTCTATTAAGACCAAATATAGCGCTTTGTTAAAAATGCCTTGTAAATAGGTATCCCTAACATCCGCATATTTTTTCGATAATAACATCAACACGCTTGATTAATTCTTCATAATTTTTATTTTAGATTTAAACCCATCTGTTGAATAAAGCGTCTAAGGCTTTTTAACTGCTTACGCCGTTTAATATCACTATCTAAATCCTTTCTCACACTAGCAAGCTTTCGACCTTTGGCAAAAATATATTTGTTCTTAATCAGTTTATTTTTCTCATCTTTATATGCCAGCCTGAAGCATTCTAAAGCTTTATGTACACTTTCTGTAATTTTAATTTTTGGTGGCTTTGTATGCATTTCTTTAGAATAGACTTTGTTTGTCACCTTGCCCTTATAAAAATCTTCTACCCCATATAGTTTTGCATGTTCCAAGTGGCCCTTATAATTAGATAATTTCGAAGCTTTATAAATCCATGGGTCAACAATCACAGCATTTTTCAAATCACCTCTTAAGCAAATAAGGTCTTGCAAAGACTGAGCCTCTACACGCTTAGCAATAGACTTAAAGAGTGCTTTTGATTGGTGGATCAAACAGAAAGAATGTTTAGGTGTTCCGACTTTTGAAATATAGACCTTTTGCTCATGTTTTATCTGGACTGCTATTATCTTTCCAAGATACACAGCCACTGTACTTAATTCTGCACACAATCCGACTCTAGTTCTTAGTGCTTTTACCGCATATTCATCTGATTGAGCATAATCGGTACGGAGCTTATTTATTTCTGTTTTTCTATCCCTGCGAAAAGAAGAATTATAAAGATCACCACTGTACAGACTTTTGATATTTTCCGAATACTTAATACTTCTACGAACAGCCCAAACTAATGCGGCCCCTATCGCTAGTAACTCATCTGGATTCAAAACAACATCCTCTTAAATTAGGATTTACGCATTGGTTGAAATGCAAAATCTAGTTATGCACCCACTAGAAATCAGTGTTTTCACTAGAGTTCATTTTTCCAACAAGCTATCAATGAGTAAGTCCCATAAACGTATCACAATATTTTTATAATATATCCGTATAAATATCTAAATTTCTTAGATTTGCATATCCATTACAATTAATTACTAAGACAGCGCAACTTTTAAAGTATAATACCACCAAAATATCAGACATATTTTTGTGTCAGTTGGCTTTGTTGCATAACTTTCGGTCTCTTCCAATAGGCACATTCCAGCTGTATACAGATCTAGCAAAATTACTTGTCATGAAATACGCAAAGTTTTTAAACAACCGCTGCGCCAAACTCAAGGAATGATTGGTTCCTATTTTAAAGCACAAGGATTACCAATTAGAGCACACCCTCCCGCGCAGCGGGCCTATGCTTGTTGCTTTGATCCCAATATAACAGTAAGCTAATTAAACCACCAGTATTGATCACTCTTGAGCTAAGCAACAAAGCCCGTCATTTGAGTAACTTAGTTTTCAGAACAGAATCCTAAATTATCAGAACATAATTTTTCTGGATTACCACTATCTTTATTTGCGTCTTTTAAGACATAAGTATTTTTATCTTCAGCAAATATTATGTGACTTGTATCTTGCTTGTTGCTGTATGTATCAAAACTCCACGAATGTCCAGTATGACCTTTATTATAATTCATATAAAGAGTTAAATTTTTATCATCATCACTATTTGCAATAGAAATAATATGTGCCTCACCACTTCCGTTCATGGTTAATGCACAAGCAGAATTAGGTGGTGAATCTGAAGTGAATGTGACTATTGCATCTGCGCCTTCAGCCGCTATACCCATGCCACCACCATTGGGATTGGACCACGGATTTTGTTTTAATATAGTTAGTGTTCCTGTACAGTATGTAAAATCAACAACATCATGAACTGTTAGAGTGTAACTGTTCTTAAATTGGATTTCCTTTGGGCTGGTTCCATATTTTGTAGCTGAAGCAAAGTCAATTTCAGAAAAAGAACTAGTATTTTGATTTGCTAACACAGATCCGCTTATTAACCCTAAGATAGTAATTGCTAAGACGCTTTTGTATTTCATTATTTTATAAACCCTTATTTCAATACCAGTACATATTGTCCACATAGTATGGATAAACATTCAACTTAATTTAATATATTTTTTTTACGCCCTCCGTCATACGAAGGCAACCCTCAGGCTTTGTTACATAATCTCCGCTCTTTTCCAATAGGCACATTTCAGCTGCTTCTAAAACTATTCGGCATGCCTATGCGGATCATCTTATTTAAAATTCCTGCGTCAATCATTCCTCCGTTTTTCTGTCTGGCCATTTCTCTGG
>NZ_MDTU01000002.1:69187-71107 GCF_001720395.1 Piscirickettsia litoralis | reverse complement strand
CTTTACACTCTAGATTGCATTGTATTACCCGGTATGCGCTTATAGCGCTGTATTCCAAGTTCAGAGTAATTTTTTCTGCCAGCCTGAGTTCGGAGCTTTGAAGTAAGAGACTGATACGCTACCATATTGATTTTGCTTGAGTTTAATATGGATATAACACATCAGCTGACTTCTATTTTTTGACCATGATACACCTCATTGAGAGTCAACACTATCTCATAAATGTGTATCCACTAAATCGGGGTAAGATCACCCTGTACTTGACTCCTCGTCGCTCGTATCTTCTGTGGGAGGTTCTTTGAGACTATTAGATACTAATGGCGTATTATCACTTATTTTTTTATTTTTAATACGCTTTGCATAGTGTGCGTAAATATCGTCAGTATCTCCATATTTGCTTTCCATAAAATTTTTCCAATAGTATTCATTAATATTGAGCAATGCTCTAGCCTTATCAAAATATACCCTTGCTGCTGCAGATGCATTAGTATCTGCATTAAGATTAATAAACCTGTGGTGGCGCATTGCTGCTATGGCATCTTTAATTAACCTAGTGAGAACACTATCAGTCAACCTATTCATCCTTTCAATTTTATCTTTAAAATATTTTGCAATTATTTTTTTCTTTGAGCCACCTGTTTTCTTTGCAGCTTCATCAAGACCATATATTAAAAGAATTTTAACTATAGATAAAATACCAGGTTCTTTCATTAATGCATCAATATGTACCTCTTTTCCAAGACCAAGATTTTCGAGAGTCAAAAAAAATCAGTTTTGTGTGTTTCAAAAAAACTTAATTAAGTTGGGGTCTTGAAGTAATTTTTCAATATATATCTTTTTATTGAGCCTCATTTTATTTAACCTTAATAAGGCAAATCTATTTCTTGTAATGTCACGTATTATTGGTGGTACTTCAATAACTTTTTTTATATAATCTTTTTGATTTAACCCTAATAGATTAAGTTTATAGAACTTAGTTAAGTGCCTTCTTAATACTTCTAATGAATCTGGATCATCAACTACTTGCTGAAGATACCCTAAAGAGTAAAGGTCCAGCTCTCTTAATGAGCGAAGAATTTTCTGAAATTTATCAATATTATTAACTATGTTATTTATATTCACATGACAATCAAAATTCAACTCATTAATTTCCCAAAAAAGATTTTTATTTCTCTTAAGGGTGTTAATCGATTCAGGATAGTTTATTATTTGTAACACATATGCTTTTCTATCTAAATTAATTTTTTCTAGATTAAAATAATTTTTATTAAATTCATATATATTTTTATGTAAGTCTTTAAATTTAAATTTTGATAAAGAAAATTTATAGAGTATCATAACACCCATTATATGATCAAGATCGGTTACTACAAAATCATCTGATCCTGTGAACAGTATACTGTGTTTATGAGGCACAATAAAAGGGTTCTCAATAGGACGTTCTTCTTCATCCATATCATAATCTGGATCAAGTTTCACTCCTTCAGGACATATAGTTCTAGCCAAAGAGAAATTATCTACCTTAACTTTATCGAAACTATCAAAATCATTAGGCTGATAGTATTTAGTACCACCTCGAATTTTCTCAAAAGGATTTAATTTTTCTGACATTCCGAAATCAATAAGATGAACTTCGCCCTTATGATCAACGCAAATATTGTCTGGTTTTATATCTAAATGAGCATATTTTGTTCCTGATCTAGAGCTTTTCCCTGTATGTAGCTCATGGACTTTTAGAAATTTTTAGTGCTAAGTCATATCGTTGACTATTTGACAATCTATTCCTTTTTAAAAAAGAATAAAGACTTTTGCCTAAATACTTCATAGCGACAATTTCTTTTTCTTGATTTTTATATTTATTTTCTTCGTCTTTGACTCTACCTACACGTTTAGCTTCCCCTTGAAAAATATCAAGATCCT
>NZ_MDTU01000002.1:63065-64947 GCF_001720395.1 Piscirickettsia litoralis | reverse complement strand
TCATTACGTATCGTTATAAATCACACCGCACTAAGAGGATGGAACATGAGACGATTGATGCTGTTACGTTTATTGGGCGAATGGTACAACACATCTTTCCTAAAGGGTTTCAACGGGTACGTTACTTTGGATTACAGGCGACGGCATCATTTAAAAAAGTACTTTGAATTGATCGCCAAAGCTGCAGGAGACTTGGTGGACGTGATGATAGCGACAGTAAAGCGGATCAGCTATGCGCAAATGTTTGAGGAAGTAGGCAAAGTTAACCCGCTAAAGTGCACATCGTGTGGGTCGCAGCTGGAGCTGTGGCAGCTTTATCACCCTTCAAAAGGGGTATTCTACGATATATTTGATCCACCCCGTTAAAAAGAGAGGTGAGTGCCGAAGGCTATTGTTCTCTTTATCTCAACAGTGAATGTGTCATTGCCAACAGCCACACAACGATCTTTTGAAGAATTGGTTAATATTCTCAGGAGTTTCGAAACTCACTTTGTAGGCCGTATTTAACGGCGACTTAGTGTAGAGTGGTGTTGTACTTCAACTAACGAAGTACGCTATATTTGGGGGTTTGCTAACTGGTTAAAACTTATAACCTAAGTACAAGCTAAGAAGGGTTCTACGTGAATGTTTACCATTACCAGATTTAGGACCTCTATATTTCCCAGTTCCACTTATAAACGATTTAGCTTCTCTGATTATTTTTTCTTTGTTTGGCTTCTCTATATGTAGAATATTATTAAGGAATTTTTTTGATAGCGTTGTTGAATTATGGAATGTGGAAATTTGTTGATGTGAGTTTTTTATATACACAGCAATAGCAACAATAGCCATTTGTAACTGCTTGCTTTCTAAGAAGGTATTAATTCTTTTATGCAAAAAATAAATTCCATCCATCCCAAATTCTATATATATAGTCATTACCGCAATCGTATAGTAAACGTCCTTAACTTCTGATTGTGATAGAACGATCTTCAATCTTCTCGAAGATATTAAATTATTAAATACCATTTTAACTCTAAAGTTAGCTGCGTATAAAGCAGAAACAGCTTTGGTAAAGCTTTGGCTTGCTCTAACCATACCGACATGTTTTTCTAATCCGTCCTGACTTAATGAGATATACACATTTTCTTTATCAGACCATATAATTTTGTCCAGACTACCTGTTCGGCAAGAGTTGTAATCTATTGTTTGGATAAAAAATCCCATACATCATTTTCTTGCTTGATACCAACTACATTTGCCCCTTCATTTTTATAGAAATAATTATTAATTTCATCGGACTCTGTACAAGTAACTCTTCTAATAGGGCGGTGGTGATCGTTAAATATTTTTTTTCTTCTTGAGACCGCCAATGCCTGAAAGCTTCGTGCCCTCTAAGTCCTTTTTTTATCGTCTCTCCATCACCTGCAATGTGTATGACTTCAGGATTTTTTAGAGTTGGATTTGGAGTGATCGACACTCGGCAGCCTCCAAGTTGAGATGTGAAAAAAAATGTTTGTTTCGCCTCTTAGGTGGAGTCTTGTTGTATTCTTTGATTCCCAAGGAAGCCAATATAATTTTTCCCCACAATCGTCTGGTTCAAGCTGTATTCCGTTAGTATTTTTAAAATTTGCACATTTAAATTTTTGAATCCCTGCACTAGGTAACTTCCTCATTAGAGCTAGTGATTCGAAAATTGGAGTATCTTGTAATGTTTGCTCTGGATCGGCTTTTAGTTTTTGGAAAAATTCTTTAGTTAAAGACATTAGGATTCACTCTGTTTTTATTTTTATGTTTATTTATCATAATCTTAATAAAGAGACAACTGAAATCCCGCAGGATAATATCATAGACACCACTGCCTTTATACACTATATATTGATTTAGTAGACATGGTTTTGAC
>NZ_MDTU01000002.1:45584-60963 GCF_001720395.1 Piscirickettsia litoralis | reverse complement strand
CCTTAGGGAAGTGCTATAAGTACAAATGTTAACGCAAAAAGATTATTAAAATTTGTATGGATAGCAATTATTGGTATCCATTTACATTTTTAAAAGATAATAAGCCACTTAATTTAAGCCTATTAAAAGCCCCATGCTATTTTTGGTAATAGCGTTTCTATTGTTGTTAATTGCTTATACAAAGCTCCTTTGTTCTGAGCATATACTCGATATCCTGCCTCAAGCATAGATAAACGAAGATCCTTTGAGTCGATAAGGTTATTCATAGCTATAAGTAACTCTTGCTCATTACTCACAACTTCTAAGGCAGAAGCTTTTATTAGATTTTCTGAGATTTCTTTAAAGTTATATAAATAGCGACCTGTAATTATCGGTACTTTCAGTGATGCAGGTTCTAAAAGGTTATGTCCTCCAATTTTTACTAAGCTCCCTCCTACAAATGAAATATTGGCCATCGAAAGATATAGGGTCATTTCACCCATTGTATCTCCGACTAAAATTTCAGCTTCTTTTAAATCATTGATAGAAGCTTGACTTTTTTTAACAACATTTTGTGAGTATTTTTTTGATAATTCATAAACATCATTAAATCTTCCAGGGTGTCTAGGAACTATGATTAGTTTAACACTTTTGTTAGAAGCCTTTATTTCCTCAAATGCTGATAATATAATTTTCTCTTCGCCGTCATGAGTGCTTGCAGCACAAACAACTATACTGTTATTCCAGCTATTTTGATATAGCATTTTTCCTTTCTCAATCAAAGCAGGGTCTGGAGCAAGGTCATATTTAATACTGCCACTTGTGCTAATTTGAGTAGAAGGGTAGCCAAGATTAATAAAATTTGATGAGTCACGGTCGGATTGTGAAATGATTTTATCAATACGCGATAGTAAATTTTTAGATAGATCGCCAAACTTCTTATATTTTTTATAAGATCTTTCTGATAATCTAGCATTTGTTAAACACACTTTAACCTTTTTTGTTCGGCATACTTCTAGAAGGTTAGGCCAAATTTCAGTTTCAACCAATATCAGCGCTTGTGGCTTAACTCTATTAATAAATGCTTTAATACAAAACTTGATGTCGAAAGGAATATAGTAGCAGTGTACATCATCTGCTAACTTAGATTTAACATACTCATGCCCTGTTTTAGTAAATGTTGTAACAACAATGTCGTGATTTACATGCCTAGCTCTCAGTTTTTTATTAGAGGAGTAATGGCGATAGACTCCCCCAAAGAAACAGCATGAACCCAGATAGAAGGTTTATTTGATTGATGATCAACATAACCTAATCTCGAATAGATACCTGTCCTTAGATTAGATTTTTGCCGTATAAGTATTTTGATTGCTTTTACTGGTAGATGTAAAACATATAGTGTTGTATAAATAAATGACATTAATTTGTACATTAAATTTAACCTTTGTGGTTGTTAATTTTTTCTTTCACATTATTAGGTATTTTCGACAAACAAATTGTAGAGAAATTAATTTCTCCACAACCAATACTATCTGGTAAGATTGTATTTTTAAGGCTGGAGTGAGAAACAAGAAGGCGATCTAATTTAGATTTTGACAAGTTACAGCTCAAAAAATCTGAGTTATGAACCCTTAAAGAGTCCGCGACTATAGTTATTTCCCCTCCATTAAAAGAGCACCTATTTAACGAACAGTTATTCATAATAAGTTCACAATCTTCCAGGTTATTAAACTCAACTTTCCACAATTCACAACTAGAAAAATTGATAGTTTTCTTGGTTAAATTAGGTAAAGTAATATTGCTAATGTCCATTCCAGTCAAATTTATTTCTACACATTCGTCATCACTTAAAATAGAGTTAAAACTACACATATCTCCTTGGTTAAAATAATTAATCGCCTCTAAGCTTTTCTTCGATTTTTTCACATCCAAAGCTTTTTTGCTTCTTCAATAGCTTGCTGTATCTCAAGCGGCCCAACTTGCTTTATACTTTTTACTTTTTAACAACTTCTCAGCAAATAACATTTTAACTCCTTTAGTTATAAATAGTTATCAAACCACCTCAGGCTGTTTTAGGTTATTTTCAGCAAGCAACTCTATACAGATCACTAACTACTTATGTTAAAAATATAATTACTTATCATATATCTAGAGCTTCTACTTCCATCACCGGAAATTTACTGTTTTTTACAAACAGTCTTGCCATGCCCCACACAATCCATATCAGAAATTTTGCGGTATACAATATTAAACTTGTCGATATAGAATCTTCATTTGCCTGCTGAAAAGGCAAATCGTATGTGTATACCAACTCATTAGAGTGAGAAGTAATAATGAAAGTGAAAATGATCGTAACAGCAATTGCTGTAGCTGGCCTAACGGCTACTTCTGTAAATGCAGCAGATAACGGAAAACTACAATTACAAATTAATCAATTGAGAGCTCAACAAGCTCAACTTCAGCAGCAAGTTGCTAATCTTCAAGGGCAAGGCCAAACAACAAGTGCAGTTCATGTTGGCTCTATAGGCGACTCTTTAATCTCTGCTAATGAATACAACAACCGTGGTTTAGACCTTCTTAAGTCATTAGCAAAAGCAGGTAGTAATGCCCCTCTATTAACGATTGGTGGCACTTTAGAAGCGGATGGTCAATATAGTCATCAAGGCAGCGTAGGGTCTGGCGCTACTAGCGGCAGCCCAGCTAAAGCCCAATATACCAACAGCAGCGCGTCTGGGTTCTACTTAGATACTGCACGTATTGATGTTTTAGCTCACGTTAACGATTGGATTAACGGGGAAATGTCTTATGATCTAAATCATGTTAATAATAGTGCGCTTAATACAGGCAGCTTACTCATTGGTAACCTAAACCAACTACCTGTCTATGGTCAAATCGGTAAACTCTATCCAGATGCAGGTTTGTTTGGTTTAAGTGATAATGACATTTACTCTGATAACTTAGTGAAGAATTACTTCCGCCCCGATGCTGCAGACGGCGCGTCAGTCGGCTTCTATAAAGCAGGACTACATACATCGTTGACAGCATTTAAAACAAATACAACTCCAGATAATATTAATAACCCTAACCAAGCAACAAGTAATTGGTCTGCCCAAGCGGACTATACATTTAACACAGGTCAAATCCGTACGACTGTCGGTGCAGGCTATGTATCTAATATGGTAAATACCAACAGCAATTTAACAATTTCAGGCGTTGATCAAAATACGGGCCGTATTCCGATGGCTAGCATCAATGCCAAAGTAAGCTTTGGACCATTTGACATCCTCGGCATATACGGACAAAGCTTAGAGTCTGTAAATAACCGCACAGGATCAGGTACAACTGAACTAAAAGCATTTGATATAGAAACTGCATACCATTTACAAGTCATTAAACCTACAACGGTAATGTTAGGCTACAGCCGCACATATGGTTTCGACACAGCCAATGTAACCGATACAAATAGCGCAGCAGGCCCTAAACGCGGACAATGGCTATTGAGTGTGAATTCTGAAGTGTTCAAAAACACAACTGTCGGCCTTGAATATGCTCACGTAGGCCAATTTACTAATGCAGCTGTGAGTGGTGATATTTCTCATTATGATGTATTAACTGCCGATATGACGGTTAAGTTTTAATTTATAAACTTTCAAAAGGGTGCTTTAGCGCCCTTTTTACTAAATTTATGAGAACAGTTAGAGCAAAAATCATAACGAGAAGGCTTTATGGAAGAAAATAAAAAAGAAAAAAATAACATCATAGAAAATATCGATGAAAGTTTAAAAAAAATAACAGAGTCTATTCTAGAAATATCAAATTCACAAAGAAGACATATTGAAGATAAAGATGATAAGTTGTTTTATATGTCTTCTATCTTTTCATCTCTAATTGCTTCTTGCTTTGATAGTTATTTACAAATGTACCAAGAGCATTTTTCAGAACCAGAACATTTAAGTCAAATGATCAAAAGAATTCATAAGCAAACAATCAAACAAATTGATGCTATCACATGGAAGCGAGACGCCGCCTCTCCTAAACGCTGCAAAAATGCACTACACTAACGATTGGTAAGCCCGTCCTACGGCAAAGCAGATATGAATTATGCCATCAACCATTACCCATATTATCGATCAAAATAAAAAGCCAAGTAACTCTGACGTTAAACTATTTTTTCACCATATAAATCAATTAGCTCATGAATTAACTTCTGGAAACTGCATTAATGAAAACCAATCCGAAGCAGTGCTGAAGCTTTTATTTTTATACGACCCAATTAATTTTTGTGTTTCTGAAGTGCTAACAATCGCGCTCTGGGAAACTCAAGAGTTTATAAAGCCCAATAAGGAGTATCTTGAATTTTCATTATCAGGCTTGACCATAAAAAACCTGCACTAAGCGTAAAGGGAAAGGCTAAACCACCACAAAACGATAAGAAAGCCTTTCCAAAAAACATATTAGCTATAGGGGCCGGCGGGTACTGAGATATTGGAAAGATCAGCTTGTTGCTGAGAATTTTTGGCTTTATTCATAAACAACGTAGTCTTTTCCGCTTTATTGGAAATATTCCTAACCTCATGCTTACCTTGTGTATCCCAGTGCAACTCCCTAAGCTTAAACAGTGTTTTTACACTCCCGATTAATTTATCCATAAAACCCCCTTCAAATTTTACTTTACCTAATAAATCATTGGCTTTAGTTTGTATATCCTTAGCTTTATCAAAGGTAGGGCATTCTTCGCGGTTAGCTATCTCATACAGTTGGCCTAACGCTTCAATCTCACTAATTTTAGATTTAGTTTCGGATTTAACTTTACTTCCAACTTCATAAGTCATATCCCGTGTTACAGTGTCAAAACGCTCCGCTTCTGAAGGGGTATCTTTTTCAGGAAGACTACCTATAGCCCCAGAAATAATTTGCGAAATGCCATTTGAATATCTTGTAGCTTTTTTTTCATCAAAGGATTCACTTTCTTCAGCCAAAAATTTTTGATGATTGTTCATCATACTCTTTTTTAAGACTTTCAAGGTGTGTTCTCAATTTTATTTTATAATCACTATTGGGTTCATTCAGGCAATCCTTTACAAATTTTTCAGCTTCTTTTTCAAGCAGTTCGCAAAATGGATCGTTAGGTAATCCCCCTAGCTCACTGCTTCTAACACTTTTAGAAGTAGCATCGTCCAGTATTTTTCCGAACTCTGCATCCAGCTTCCTTGTAAGCTCTTTTTCTATCGGCTCCTTAATCTTTTCATTAAAGTATTTATCCGGTTCATTAAATTTAGGCATTACTGCTCTCCTTCTAAAGAAAAGGGTTATAACAACAGATACTAACTAAAAATTAACAAACTTATTTTTTCTAGTACACAGCAGTTTTACTGATAAGTATTGAAATATTTTGTTATTTATGCTATTTCTAGAGTATAGATATTAGCTTGTTGATTCTATCTGATGAAAATATCCGTGCAGCAATCTGAAGCTTTTCGAAAAGCATATTCCTATCATAGAATGCTTTGTAGTTTGCTTTTTTATCTTTTAACTCATTAGATTTTCCGATTAAACCAGAGATATATTCTGAATTATATTGGTTTAATTGGTGCAATAAATAAAACATATAAGCTGCCGGCAATGAGTTCATCAGTCTAAGCATTAACTCATGATCAATCTTACTCAAGTCCTTGCTCTTTGCATAATCTAGCACCTCCAAAATTTTTTTCGTGTATCATGCTCACTGAGTGAGTATACTTCTTTTTCCAATCTCCTCAAAATTAATTAACGCATGGTTAATATTACTATTTTTCGTAAGACTTCCAATAAGTTGTGACCTGCTCAGCAAGATTAGTCATAGTAAAATTTACCTATTTTTATTTAATTTAAAGCTAACTGCAACAAACACTTTCCAAGTAATTAAATGAAAAAATCAATCTAACTCCAGAAATTAGTTTATAGTCAATCTCTTTATCTGAACTCATAAAAAGAAAAGAACTTGGGTGACTTAAATCAGCCTGGCATATTTCTTTTAAAAAATCAGATCGGCCACTTAAGCTTGAATAAAGTGTTTTAGCCGCTAAAGTATATTCTTTATTTTCCTCTGAGCTTACTATCTTAGCCATAGTAACTACAACTAAATTTAGGTCAGCTTGACTAATTTCTGGGAGAAATATGAGTTTACTCTCTCCTATATAGGAGAGAGTATATTGATCCATTAATAAACAATTCGCACATAATTTGCATGCACAGGCTAGATTATTATGGTAATTATTATCATAGTTACCATCTATATTAATAATCTCATACCATTCTTTGCAAAAAACTTGACAATATTGACAGCGATAATGAGAATTTTTTGCAATTTCTTCTGCCACTTTTTTAAGACTTTGTTACTCTTTCGACGCTCAAACTTTATACTATTCCCTGGTAAAGCCTGCAATAATAAGCTTGACATAACTTAACTACTCAACCTCTACAGTTTTGAAGACTGCTTCAAGCCCATAAATAGCCTTATCGACCATTGGCATTGCAATAGGTTCTTCAATTGCTTTCTCGATAAGCCAATGCGACCTTACAGCAGCCGCTTCAACAAAAACAGCTTGACGCCCAACATTATTTAAGCAATACCAAAGTGGCCTGTCTTTAGTTTTTAACCATAAAAATATCGAAGTTGATACAATGCCACTTTGCCTTGCTGCTTCTAGCAATGAAGAAAAAACAGTATAAATATAATGGTGTGATTGTATAATATCCTGTATATTTTTCGATCTTTGTATTTTTCAAAAAGTTGTAATGCTAAATTACAATTTAAATTCTCTTTTCGTGCAGATAAAGAAACCACTCTTGCTGCACGTTCGGCTGAAATGCGGTCATAACATGCAAATGCAGATAAAATACCAAAAATAACTTTTTCTGTCATATTCAACTGATTTTGCATCTATCCAAACAGCACCTAACTGATTAGTCAAAAAATTTCACTTGCTAATCCTTTATTAATCATTTTATTTGATTTTAATAAGTTATGTTCTTTCATAAACTCTACAGGGGTTAATGCCATTCTCCAAGGCCCTTCATTAATATCCTGTTCATCTAGCTTCTTTCCAATAATGGGCTGAGTTTCTGGAAACTCACCCTGCATACTTTCAAGCAATGTCTTCATATTATGAATCTTTGATAGTTTATTACCAGGATGAAGTTTACAAAGTAATAAAACAGCAATTAGTGCAATGGGCAAGCTTAACCATCGTAAAATTAATCCAGTTAGCTTTGATAAAGTATATAAGTCTTGTGCAGTCACTGCAGCAACAGGTGTCTGTTTCACCCATTGATTTAAATAGTTTAGTTGGTTAGTTGCTAGACTAATTAGCTCTATCTCAAATAATTTAAATGACAAAATAATGCGTACAACTTCATCATGAAAGTAAATAAAAGCTGCGCAGCTTAAAACAGCGATCGCAATAGTATAGTAAATAATATGGGGACACCTACCTGATCATTTTGCATTATTATTACCCTAGTGATACACCATAATTTTTACCTTTATCCACCTCTTTTTCTGGCATCGCTACTTTGCTCATTACCATAGGAGGTGCCTTATCTGTCACTTTAACCCCCAATCGTTTAGAGTGATGACGAATAACATTTTCAACTGAATCATAAGAGCAAATAAAATCAATAAAAACAGACATTGCACGACGTGGATTAATTAAATAAAGTACACTAATCACAGAATATGGAGAAATTGCATTTTCACCATCACCATCACCATCACCATCGCCACCATCATCATCATGGCAGACTTGATCACAAATTTTATGCAAGGTTTGAACTCGATATAACTTTTCACAGTAAAGCTCTTCTACCATTTCATCTAATAGCCTAAAATTAGGCAAGATACAAGGATTTCCTAATTGCTTAGCTATTTTTTTTACTTGTTCTTTTTCTTCGATAACAGGATCAATCATATTCATATCAAGTTATATCCAATGAGTAATAATTTCATCAACAAGAGGAGCTACATTTTCCAGCAAATCATAATTGCTTTCATAAAGTGTAATCGCCGATATTTTTTTCAGCAATTTCATTCGCCACTCCACGGACCTCTTTTTTAGGGAAGTCGCTCAAAACAGCTAATTTTTCTACTGCTACTTTAATCTTTTTATAATCAATCAGACAGTCTTCTAAACTTGAAACTTCAAAATCATAGTACATGCTTTCAATCCGTCTCTCCAAAGGAATATTTAAAAATATATCATTCTTAGGTACGAAATCTTCGGGCTCTATATCATCATCACTATCATTATTTATTTCAACAACTTCTTTAATAATTAAATTAGCTTTATCTAAATCTATTGGCTGATTCATATTAATTTTTTTTAATTAAAGAATTAAAGACAGGGTCACTTTCCATATCTATATTTAGTTTTTCTTCAAAATCTATCTCTTCTTTTTTAATTTTATTGATTGATTTCAATCTTTTTATTTCACCCTGTGAAAATGACTCCACCTTTAAGAACTGATTAATTTTTAATTTCTTAACCTTAGCGGGGTTCGCATAAAACGACCTCATGCGAACAATACTTGATTTAAAAAAAACATGAGCCTCACCTTCTCGTTGATCTTTTAGGTCTAGTAAATCAACTCGGTTGCGCTTGTCTAAATTAGCTTCCATTGTATCCTGGTAGCTCATCGTCGTTGAGTTTTGATTGACATTATAGCTTTTTGCAACTGACACATAAGCTTCACCCGCAGTTTTCTGAAAGAACTCCCAGGTTTCTTGTGGATCTTCTAGTTTCATACATATTTTGATATTGGTATTTGCACAAATAGAAGCGGCTTCTTCTTTCGATGCTTTTTGGAATGCAGGTAAATCCTGGCCAGCAAAAACAACAGAAAATCCTAGTGAACGTGCTTGAGCAGGAACAACAGCAAAACCTTCAACAGCATAATAACCATACTCATCTAACACACACAAATAAGGTGTATTCGAGTTCGTCGGTTTAGTTTCAATTACATCTTTATAATCCCCTTCAACTTTATCCCCCAGACCTGCTGCAAGCATGGCTTTTAATGATGCAATAATTAATTTCCCTAAATTAGAAAGTTCATCTGGTGATTTTTCCAGTGCAGGCAATAAAACAACAAGGATTCGACGATTTAAGACGACATCACGAAAATCGACTTCCGCTAGATTTGTTCGGATGATGTGTGCATAAACATCTGCTAATGACCCAAATATTCGAGTAAGTTGCATAATAATATAACCATGCTGCTCATACACTTTTTCAGACTGCTCTCCCTTTTTATCCATTTTATAGCCAGGCAAACTGACCAAATAATTAGATAAAGGATCTTTCACATCAAAAGGAATATCATCATCATAAGTCACTTCATTTCCTAGCTGATCTAAAATCACTTTATCATGAAATAAGCCCTCTAACGCTTCTATGGTAAAATAACGGCGAATTGTGCCCGCATCAAGTAACAATGCCTCTTGGTCACGAAGATAGACAAGTATTCTCATCAGTGCCTCAATAAAGGAAATTGCTCGCCCTTTCCACATATCAGCATCCCCTCCCTGTCCTTGACCGCCAGAATCCATCATGCTGCTCACAAGCTGAGAAAGCATGCTCGAAGAACCAACAGCAAAAGGGTTCATTGTATTTGAAACAATATCTTTTTGTGGACCAATAATATCACGTGCACCTGTCATAAAATTAACAACTAATAAATCATCCTCTCGACCCATTGAACGAACCATAGAAAAAACTTTAGCAAAAAGTGAATTATCTCCTTTACCATCAACATAAATAAACCCACTGCCTTGGACTAAAGCATTATAGGAAATTGACAATAACGTCTCTGTCTTACCACTCCCTGTTGATCCGAAAATCAAACAGTGTGTTCTCATGTCAGAATTATTAAACCAAAGCTCGCCATTAGTATTAAATTCGTTACCAAAATGATAAATTCCCTCTGATTTACCAGGTGAATTACTTCCAGGTCTTGGATTATTTGGATCAGTTTCTTTGCTGTGTGATGGTTTTTTAAAGGGCAGCGATGACGATGACCACATTGAAAACCAAAAAATAGTAAGAATCATTATAATAAAAATGTCTGCGAAATATGGAAAAATAAAGCTCAAAAAACAAAGAATGATAATACAAATGCAAGACCCTTGACGGCTGGCAAGTAAGTCACCAAAACGATGGTGAAAAGCACGTAAATCTCGTACCGCATGAATCTGAGCTTGTTCTTGATTTTTAACTACACCACGAAATGTCTTCATAACTGAATCTATCTTTTTTGCTACCAGCAATTGTTTCTCGAAGTACTATAAAAAATGCCATTAACGTTAAGTTAAATTTGTTCAAAATTGCTAAAAATATAACAGCTACAAGTGTTACAAATAATGTACTTAAGCGCATGTGTCAAAAAAAATAAAAGAAACGGAAAGCATACTCGTGCATCTAACATATAAAATTTTTGGATAAAAAGCTGAGTCACGCCAGTGGGTTGCCAGTTCATCGTAATTCACTGTATTTCCTCTTTCGTTGAAAAAATATATTTTCTTGCTGTACACTCAGAAATTATTCCTAAATCTTGCTTGAGCTGAATATCTTTATGTAAAGGTCTTCCTGACTGGATTAAAATATCTTTTAATAACATAGTCATATTTTCGGCTGTTGAACGATAAAGCCGATCTTTTATCTCATCAGTAATAATCAAATACTCGCGAATAACGGTTCGAGTTCCTGTAATGGTAGGAATAAGTGCTTGCCAAATAATTACACGCACAGTTTCAATAAGGTCGTATAAGCGCGCCTGCCTCTCTTCAGCGGCAAATAAGTTCACCATACGACGAAAACTATCAACGACCCCATTACTATGTACTGTCGTGTAAACAGGATGGCCAGTTAATGAAGCTTCAATCACAGCTTCAAGTGTTGGCCTGTCTCGCGCTTCTCCCACCAAAATTAAACCGGGTTTCCTACGCAATGCATTTCTAATACCTGCAGCAAAGGTAGGCAAATGCCGAGGAACTTCGCTTTGACTAATTATTGAACTTGGCTTATCGACATCGTCATAAGTATACTCGATCGGTGACTCATAAGTTAGCACTTTCAAATGACTCTCAGGTTTTTTCAAAAAATTTGCGACTAATGATGCCAATAATGTGCTTTTTCCTGACCCAGTCGCACCACTGATAACAACAACACCTTGAGGCACTTCCAAGTTTTCATGCAAAGCTTGATCAAGCTCCATCTTTTTTAGTTCTGGAGGACTTGCTGTGATTGTTCGCAAAGTTACCTGTATTCCACTATAACCTTGAAATTGGCAGGCCGTAATATTTACACGATAGCGAAAATTCTCACCACCTGCGACTAACTGATAACTAGTATCTAAATCTGTGCCACTTTGTACTTGTGCAGTCGCATTCGCTCCATAAATATGATTGATTAAATCAGAGACCTCTTGCTGAGTCAGCTTTCGTACCGTCACTCGATATAATAAGCCTTGAATGTCAGCGATGACATTTTCACCCGATTGAATAGTAATATCTGAGGCGTTTGCACTATGTAAAAAGACAAGTAGGCGATCAAACTCTATGGGGGTAAAATAAGCAGGCTCTGTCGTCATCATGAAGTTATTCATCATCAACCCTTACTACAGGCTGCCATAACTTACTGCCCATTTGTAAGCCTGGTTTATTTTTAATTGCCCAAGTCCAGTCATCAACCGTTACTTTATCTTTATCCCCCGTTATACCATGATATTTTTTGTCGATGTAAACAGGGCTAATTAATCCTTCTGCAAGTAACTTTTTATACAAAACCATTCCTGTATAATCTCTCACTAAACGATTTAAATTTATCTTGTAAACCGTAACTGCCTGATTGATTCCTTTCAACCATCCTTTAGAAATATTTTTTTCCATATTTCATCTTCCTCGTTATTTTTTGGCAATAAAACTTTATTCGGCAAGTCTATCTTACTATAATTCATATATAAATAATCACGCCAAGTTGGTGGTGCTGTTACAAACTTAACCTGACTGATAATTTTATATGTTTTCCCTGCAGCACGAATAGACTGAGCACCTTGACCAACATTAACAGAATTGTTTGAACTGGAAATTACTGGAGGAAGAACATTACTTTGCAAAAGTAATTGATTGAAATCGAATATTTTATCAAGATTATCACTATAGCTTACCAAAAAAGAATCAATAATTTTTGACTCCGAGGCTAAACCTGCTTGCGCCCCTAAAGATAAGGCTGTTTCTTTAATTGCCTTTAAGCGTATATTCAAATGTTGCTGCTGCTGATAGTAAGCAGATTTATTTGACAAATTGCTCAACTGCTCAAGTGAGTATAGTGTCTGATCAATCATCAGTTAAGTACCTTAAACTAATGATTTTCTGTTGAGGCAATATTTTAATTGTGGCTTTATTATTCGCTTGTAATTCAATATCTTGTAAAACCACTAATGCTGCTGTTGATTTTTCATTGATATTCACGAGCACTGGTAAACTGGGTTGCTTGCCAAATTCTTGATAGTGAAATCCCAATGCATTTGCAATATTTTTAACAACCGAATTAATCGGCCCATACCAATTAATAGAAATACTTTTATTCAGAGCTTTATCATGAATATTTTCGAATGGCATAGTTTCTTTCTTCGGATGTTGCGCCCGGCTAATCTCAGACAAACTCGATAACGCACAGTCTGTTTTTTTCAACGGCTTGAATCAAAACTTGTTGGATTTGTTTATTATTTTTAAGCTGCTCACTGACAATTGCCTGCTGATTAATTTGAGTAGGCTGCGAAGAGCAGCCTTGTAACATCACAATAGCAACAAAAAACAATATCACAGTTAAATTTATATTCATTGTGTAACGCAAATTAACCACCAGAATTAAGTTGTAATACTATAACTGCTTATCATACCCGTAACACTGGCAGTTACACCGGCACTCGTAGTATTCGCAAGAACACCTGAAATTGTTCCTACAACAAGTAGTGCAGCCCCTAAAATCATATAAATAAAACCAGATTTCGTTTGTGCTTGCTGACCACCGCCTTGTGCACCATGCCCAGTTCGCAACTGAAACAACCCCATAACCACTAAAACCACACCGCCAAAACCACTGACAAACTCAATAAATAACAAGGCATTTTTAAATGTCCCTTGCCAACTTTGTAGTAGAGTAGTTAATGTATCAGTACTAGCATAGGCAGTTGCTGAAAAAATAAAAACAGAACAAATTAAGAGATAAAATTTAATTTTTTTAAAAAATTATTTTCATAAATAACTCCAAAATATTAATATTATTACAGTTTAATTATTGTGTGATATGTATTACACATGATATCAAACAAAACATTTGCATTAATTGCACACATTCCAGCGAGAATATGTGCTACGGTTTTTGACATACTTGCATCAGGCCCTCCTGTATGTTCACCTAGACGAGTTAATAAAAAAACTCCTCGTAAGAAGGAAATAAAGCCAACGACAAATAAAATAGCATAAACTAATTTTAACAAGCCATCGCTGGTGCTACTTGCAGAAACGGGTACACATTGAAATGTACCATCAGAAAATGTAATTAAGCTACTACTTTGCAAAGTACTAAAGTAAGAAAGAAACTCTTCTCCACTCGAGCTTCCACAATACTGTTGAAGAATTTGAGGGGTTTGAAACATAGAGCCACTCAACGCTTCAATTAAATAAAAAGGAAACAACAAAACAGAACCTACAAAAAAATAAAAACCTGTTGCCATTGGTGAACGCCTCTGCATTGTCATCATCTGAGGGTTTGCGTGACACCTTAATCTATATATTCCTACACATAAAGTAATTAAACCAATAACAGGTCCAACCACGTCAATTAAGTGTAAAAATGGCATTAATAGATAATAAATAATATTATCATATATAGTTATAGGTGCACTTGCCTGAGCATTATGAAGAGACTCAACACCTTGGCTGACATCAGATGAATTTACCGAATTAGCAAGTACAACAGTAATAGCACCTATGGCTAAAAGACAGCCACCAATAGTAAGATAGGCAATACCAACCTTAGTTGTTTGTTGCTGTCCACCTTGCGCAGTTTGGCCCTGCCTTAGTTGCAGCAAGCCAAAAATAACAAGAACTACACCAGATAAGGCGGTAATAAACTCAACAAAAATTGAAATATTTGTTAATGTTAACTGCCAATTTTCAGAAACTTGGTTAAAGTTTGTTGCAATCTCACCTCCTGATGCATATGCATATTGGGAGAGTAACTGCACCAATATTATTACAGATAACAAACGAAGTTCTTTGGCTCTGAATGTATTCATTTTAAACGTCTTTTCTCATTCATATTATTTAAAAATATATCCAGAGCTCATTTTTACTTGCTCTTTCTTATCATCGATATTAACAACGTGACCATATCCTGGAATATTTGTATTTTTTGTTACCGTAAGAGTAACACCATCATTATTCACTAACCAAGCTCTCCCAGAAATAATCGCTCTAAGGGTTAATTTTTCATGATGACTATATTGATTTGCAACTATTAACTTAATCTCTTCATTATTTTTTTCTGTGATATTTTCTAATTTTGATAATTTTTTATCTAACGACCCAATACTACTCGCTAACAAGCTAATACTATTTTCAATAGCCTTTTGCCTTTTGCCCATACTCAAAAGGTTTTTTTTGTTATCTTCATTAACTTGATAATATTTATCCTTGGTTTTTGTCACTCCCTTCATTTGCACTATTAAATTATTTATATTATCTTTTATATTATTTTAAATCAGCATTTAATTTTTCCATTTTTTTGACTACTAAGACCTATGGAATCAGAGGCATCATTCATTGTTTCTTGTTTTTTTTGCAATTTTGTTACTCACAGAGTTATATGCTTTTTCTTTTTTAGATCCTACAGAACCCTTTAATGGTTTTTCGAATCTGTGAACTAAAAGTCAAGCTATTGCCTTTTAATGGTTGAGTTTTCTGCTTAGGGTATAAAGCCTGATAAGCGCTATACATCATATAACCAGCTATAGAAAATGCAATTATTGCGATAATATAATAATGTAATACAGGCTTAATTTTATCCCATGATAATATGCGCTTCTGTACAGTGTCTTTACTATTTCTTTCAACCGTCGAATCACTTTCTAAAAGCGAACTTTCTATAGTCTCATTCACTTTTTGGTCATCTTCAAAGTTATAGTTTTTTTCTAAATCACTCATTTTATCTTATACCTTTACATCAGACATGAATAAAATCCCCATACCAACACCTTGATTTAAAGTAACTGTTGGCGGTCGATTAAACTCAGCACCTGCTTTTCCCAGCCAAAGCTGTGCCAACTTGTCCTAAACCAGAATAGTATGCTTCTTTAGTTG
>NZ_MDTU01000002.1:33901-43856 GCF_001720395.1 Piscirickettsia litoralis | reverse complement strand
AAAGCATGATATTTAAAGTCAATAGCATAATGAAAAAAATATCTTACTTTTTTTATAAATAAAGTTGTAAACAGAGCGGACCAAATAACATGAAAAGATGGGAAACTGATTAAGCCAGAGCCAGCACTACTGGGCATTAGCCCTTCGTGGAGCTGCTTAAATTTTAGTGCTAAATCCAGTTGCTCTTTAAGAAGGTACGGTGAATTTAGAACACTTGCAGGGGGAAGCTGTCGGCCAAAAATAATACACCAAGATACCAATCAAATTTAGAAATGAAAATCTCACCCAAAAAAGACTCAATAGAATTTTTTATCTACGAAAAAAACAAGCTGCAATAGGAAGAATAAGTGCTTGATAGTCTAGTGAGTTATAAAATTTCAGTTAATAATTTATAGATATCAGGGTATTGGTGCAGCCATTTCATCCATGATTTTTGATCAAGGCCAATTGCTAAATCAGCCTGATATGAAAAAAGAATCAATCGGGTGAAATGGTGTAAACTGGGCATTATAAGCTAAAAGCACTGAGACCCAAGCGATTAGATAAATACTAACCACTTTAAAAGTTAACCCTAATTTAGGCCAAACCTCACACAAAGGCATCGATAACAAAATCAATAAAAATGATAAAACGATTAAAAAAATATTACTTAATAACGGAGGCGTGACGTTGCTTACATAATGAGTATATATACTATTCAGGTATAGAAATAAAAAGAAATTAATATTAATCCAATAGATATTCCAATTGAAAGAAGCTCATAGATAGAAATATTTCTATTAACACAACCGTATATTTTATTGAATAAATAACAAATATTTTCTCTTCTTATAGCTAGCATAGAGACTTATACCATTCTTTAAAAGTTAACCCTAAATATCCTAGCTTTATTTGCGTCAACCAGAAATGATACTTGAAAGCTAAAGACAAGCAAGTTAATGAAGAAGCGATGCCAATCACTGCCGTCATATAAGAACTACTTAAAATACAAATTAATGTAAACGTTAATATTATTAAAAAAATGTTAAATATATCCACATCAATATCATAAATATTTTTTAAGCGGAGACAATATCTTTATTTGACACACCAGACCTACTTATTGGAATTTTTCTTTCACCCTCATACTCCGGAGGAATATCAAAAAATTTTCTTAGATGTCGAAAACACAAATACTGTACTCTCTTTTATAAAAGAATATGAAACAGCAGACTTTAAGGCGGAGGTTATCTTTTTAAACATAATCTTTATTACTTAATAAAATTATCTAAATGAATATCGCTATCACTTTGGAGCGTTGCTTCCTCCATGATATCGATTATGATTAATAACAGGATAAAATATGTTTGTTTATCCTCGTTTATTGAAATAACCTCCTTGTTTTGTTCTCCTAAGCGTTTCCGGCTATAACTCAACTTTTTGCCAAAAAGAAAGCTATGAGTAAAGCTTGCTTTCCTTAATACAGATTCAACTATATATCCCGATGACGAAAGAATATCTATATTAGAAATTTGTTTCTTTTTCCAAAAAAATTTATGACTTTCATATAGACTCATTATTTTTTCAAATACTTTATCATAATCTATATTAGTCATGGTTTCCTTCCTGAATAATTTGAGAAATTCCAAAAATACTACCAGGGAATTCATTACTACGCTGAACTAATACTGTCCAAATGACCTTCTGAGTATCTTTTGAATCACCCTTTTGGTATGTAATAATCATAGGTACCTGTAAGCGCCAACTATAAGTTCCACCAACCTTACCTTTTGTTAAAACAATAGGAACATCCGTGACAACTGCTCGGACAACATATTTGTTCTCTCGTACTTTTTTAATAATAGGTTTAAATGCCTTTAAATATTGATCCCAACCATATTTTGTAAAATATTTTCTTTTCTCCTGAACCTGTGTGCGGTAATTTAAAAAGTCAAGTGAGTTAATATTCGAAATAATATCAGATAACCAGTTAATAACAGCGGAATCATTCAACACAGGGTTTGATAAAGGATGAAGCTGAATTAACTGGCCATTTGATGTTGTGGCAAAATATTTTGGCTTAGGCCGTGTATTCATAGAAATAATCAAAGCTACCGTTAAAAAAGTATTAATCAAAATAGAGATTAATAAAATTAAGGTGGTACGACGGAAATTATCTTTGTAAAAATCATTTCTAAGTTTCACTTGTGTTAACGATGAACTAGCCACAATATATTACCTTTATCATTAAATTTTCTACCCAACTGAGAGCTCAGGAGTAATAACACATCCTTGTTCTTGAACTTCTCTCGACATCAGCCCCGATGTGCTAAACTCATTACTTGCTGATGACTCAAGACTTTTTTTCAAGATCAGATACTTCATCAGATATAGCGTCCAATAAATGATCAGTTTCATCTTCTCTTGATGAGTCTCTTAAAGCTTTCACCAATGAAACAATCAATGGAAAAAATCCTGGTGCAATTTTAACCTCTTTTCTTCCAATAGCAGCTAAATTTTTTGCTTCCTTTATTATTTCATTTAAATGTTCTGCGCAATTTTTGCGTTGATCGGGATCATTTAAATCCAGCTCTTGTAGCTCTTCAAGGGCCTTATGCAATGCTTTTGCTTTATCACGTTTTCCTTTTGAGGTTGAAGTTCTTTTAAGTGATGCTTTAAGAAAGGTGAAGGGGTAGAATCTCCAGAATTAGAAGCACCAGAGTTAGAATCTCCAGAATTAGAAGCACCAGAGTTAGAATCTCCAGAATTAGAATCTCCAGAATTAGAAGCACCAGAATTAGAAGCACCAGAATTAGAAGCACCAGAATTAGAAGCACCAGAATTAGAAGCACCAGAATTAGAAGCACCAGAATTAGAAGCACCAGAATTAGAAGCACCAGAATTAGAAGCACCAGAGTTAGAATCTCCAGAATTAGAAGCACCAGAATTAGAACCACTATCAGCCATATTTTTCCTCACTATATTTCACATAATATTTACACAACACTATTCAGGTGCTCCTTCTGCAACACCCTTCGCAACATCTTCACCAGCTGCCTTCGACATGCTTGCAAAGTTTTTACCTCTCTGGGCTCCAAGTTGGATCTCTTGTGAGTCGGCTTGCACCTGAGACTGAGTTTCTGTTTGTTTTGCTTGAATACCCTGCTGCACACCAGAGCCCATCGCTTGTCCTGATTGGCTTGCAAGCCCTTCAGTTTTTCCTTGTAATTGCTGAACATCCTCTGCACCTGCGCGCTGGTTTGAAGATGCACCAATCCAATCAAATACCTTATCTGGAATCAAATAAATCACTGAAAAGCACTTACTAAAAGCCATCATCATAAAAGATGAATAAATAAAAATTAAGAAGCAAGAAACAATACCTTGCACCATATTAGAAGATGAAAAATTATTTATCACTAATGGAGCAACTAAGTGAAAACCTTGAGCAGAGTAAGTAATTAATACATAAGTTAATGCTATTGCGGCAATCACACCTATAGCCATTAGTACCGGTCTAAATATTATATTTAAAGCAATTTTAATTCCAGGTGAAGCATGCCCTAAAATCTCATGCCCTTCAGGATAAACAAGCACAAGTGCAACAAGAGGCATTGCTATTAGCCCTTCAAGAATACTTAATACCCAAACGATAGTTCCTGCCCAAAACAAAAAATAAGGAATTAAAGGCATCATCACTACAAATGAAATCCCTGCGGTAAATAGCGAACCGAGAACTATAAATGCAAGTGGAAGCCAAGCCATTGACATAGACATACTACCAATTTGAGCAGCCATATAAAGTTGCACTTTTATTTGGCTCCAAGAAGCATAGAGTGACGAAAAGTCAGTACTAGCACCGAATAGCGACAAACTACTATCAAGATAGGCTAGGTGCTTTGACTCTTCAGCACCTTGCTTAACCATAGAGGCAGCAGTATTTTTAACATTGTTAAACTGTTGCTGATAGTTATCAAAAATACTCATAAAGCTATTTATTACAGCTTGTACGGTATCAGCCCCTACTTGCTGTGCCTGCATAATTGTACTAAACAGATTATCTGCAGGGATTCCAAGCTGGTAAAGTTCATTCATCACTCCAGTTACATCTGTCGCTCCATTCCCACTTAGCCTATTAAAAATTTTATCAATGACCGCATACACAGGCACAGAAGTAACTGTCGTAGGCTGATAAATACCATTCACCTGTAAGAACTCAAATACATTATTTAGAAACTTAACATTTTCTGCTATGTCTGTTATCTTTTCAGTCTTTGGGCTGTCTTTTATTAAGTCAAGGAGGTAAATAAAAGGAGGTCGCCATTCATTAGGGAGGTTTAATAAGTTCATCTGCAATTGATTAATATTTCGACATACTGCTGCTTCAGATTTGTCACTATATTTATTACTATCTTGCCCAGTACATGCAGGGATTGTCTGATAAATCAGATTAGACCAGGTGCTTGAAACCATGCTTAAGCCATTTGGTACAGTCTGTGTAGTTGAGATAATTCCTGCAGTTGTACTTACAGAATTTGATTTCATATCTTTAATGCTGTGAAGCTGCTTATCCTGACCTTGATATTGAGGGACATTACCATTAACAATAGGATAATAATAAACAGATAAAGGAATATTATAATGCATAGTTGATAATATGTTCATTCCAGGGTAGGACAAAGCTTGATTCAATTCATCTTCAGCTGACTCTAAATTGTTATTCATAATTTGGTCGATTGATAAATAACTTTCTCCGCCAATCCACCAGCTATCTATATAACTCTTAAATGGATACTCTGGATCAAGGTGATCACCAGGAAGGTTATATGTTTGATTTGACTCTTCTAACTGTAAGCATTCCAAATAACGCATCGTGATTTGCTGGTTAGGCAATAAATAATTTTTACATTGCTCATAGTAACTTGTATTGCTATTAACTCCTGATGTGTTCGCTGTTGTCTCTGCGACACCCTGAGGGTTACTTGTTTGAGAGGTTGATAAATAATCTAACAAGCTCTTGTTCAGACCATTAATATAGCTATTTAAATCAGCATTTGCTTGATTTATATCATTGCTGTATAAACTATTAACTATATTATTTGTAGAGTTATTCGCCTGCTTAGAGTAAGAGTTAGGATTACCATTACTATAGTCTTGATTGCTGAAAACAAATTGAATATTGCCTACTGCATCAACATAAAGTGGTTTGACTGCCCCATCTTGGCTATGCATAGGCATAGTGTTTCCTAAGTGAGCATTCATAATAATTGCTTGATTAGTTTTAGTTTGTTCGCCTGAGTTTGAAACCGTAAAATTATAGGTATAGGCTTTAACCCCAGATGGAGACATACTCGTTAATAGCCCATCAACGGCACTTACGCATTGCTGCGAAAGGGAGCTAGCTGAAATAGCCGGAAAACCTGCAGGTGAAACCTTTATGCCATCATGGAGAACTCCATCAGAGTTAGGATAATCATCATCATATGAATCTTCATAAAACCAATGCATCAATGTATTAAAGTCTTTAAACTTACTTGGTTGGCACATTGTGTAAGAATAAGAAGTTAACTGCGGCAATAACTCAGAAGGAAGTGTTGACCTTGAATCGACGCACATTGTTGCATTATCATTATTTCCTGCACTGCTACCAACTCTATAAAATTGATTCATGTTATTCGTATTGCATTCATAATGATTATCCATAATAGATGTCGCTGGTAAATCTGAATTACTCAAGCCCAAGTTACTAGCAACCTTTTGTACAGATTTATAAAGTACTGAGGTACCCACTGCCGTTTTCACACTATTTAATAAGCTTGAGGGAACCGCAGGAATTGCAGTATGGTCGAGATCAGTTTCAACACTATTCCAAACATAATTAGCAAGCTGGACACCTACTAATACAGCATACAATAGAACAATTTGAGCCAAACAAAAGCCATATTTTACTGGAACAACACAAAGTGGCCCAAAAATTGCTCGTATTGGCATCCACATTGACGACCAGTTTCTCCCTAAAAAACTCTCCTTGATGTGCAGTATTTAATGTGCCAACAAAGACAACAATCGCGTAAATCACTAGCAATAAAGATAATAATCCAGAATTAAATGCAGAGATCACATAATGAATAATTGTTGTGTCGCCTTTTGGCGCGTCCGAACCCGATATCCAATAAATAATGTTCCCAAAAATTTGCCACAAAAAATAAACAGACTGATCTTCTGTGGGACCTGGAACAAGTGATATCATATTTGCTTGCCTTCTTTATTATTAGAGTAGATCAATAGCCTGATCAACTTGTTTTAGATGAAAATTTATTAAGCTTATAATTTATATTATTTAATGTACTTTCTATTCCATATAGCTTTTTTCTTTCTTTAATAAACTCGTTTTTTATTGAGTAATTGTCAAGCAATCCTGATAATTTTAGCAATGAATTTAAATTTTCTTCTTGTAATCTTTGATAGTTAATTAAATTATTTACTGAAAGCTGTAGAGAAATACTGCGTAGCAACTGATCTCGTGTTGATGACTTTAAGCCATTGATCCAATTTGTACTCACTTGGTCTTCAACAGATTTTAGTATATTTTGATTTATCTTATTATTTGCATTCATTTGCGAAAGTACGGCTGTTGCTAGAACAATTGACTGAGCTGACACTCCTGCGTTAACAAAACCATCACTCTCTTCTTTATTGTAATATTTTCCTTGCACTAAGCTCATCAAATAGTCATTATTTGGTAAGTTTTTAATTTGATTAACTACGCCATCACTATTTTTACCTACGCTACTATTTACTTGCTCTATATAATTACTAAATTTGGATGTAGCAGGCAACGCAATAGATAAATCATTCGTGTGGCTTAAAGCCCCAGGAAAAAAAGCCTGAGTTTAAAGAATTATTTGCTTGATCTAAAGATTTATTTTCTGTGTTCTGATTGGCTATAATCTTACTCAAATCACTCTGCAATGTGGCAAGCGATGTAGTTCTTGCCACACATAAACCTGAACTAATCAGAAAAATCCGTAGAAGTCATCATAATTTTTTTGAAAAATACTCATATTGCCTCGGCTGCTTTCTTAAACTTCATTAAGCAATTGTTTCAAGACTAAATCACACGCTTCAGTCACACTTAAGTCATGGTTCTCTTCAATTAAAGCTTCAATTTCTTTTGTTGCGCTACCTCGAGGGTACTTTAAGGCCAACTGTTTTCTTGCCTGTTCAGGGCCTATTAGTTTATAAAGTGATTCACGGATATAAACATCTTCAGTTGTTGTATTAAATGCCCATAACTCGACTGCACTTACAGTACTGGTTAACAACTGCGTATTTACACCTTGTTTAGTCACAAACTGTGCAACAAATGTCGCACCTGAGCTTTTCGGACCATGAACACGTGTTGCTAATGCATACTTTTCTGTTTCATTTAGACCAAACGTTTTACAGGTTTCTTCGATACTTTGTGTTGATCCAGAATCAAGAATAAAAACACCCGTTGCAAAATCAACCATAAGCTTATCAAAGTCCTGCAAGGCTTGAGATGCCAAGGAAATTTGGATTTTCCACTTCCTCCCTTCACGCATATCTTGAATGACTTGATCACGAACCGAAGGGCTGCTTGCTGTACGGTGAAACTCATCGTAAACAATACGTTTTGGCTCTTCTAAAATTTCACGCACACGCTCTTCATGATAATGCTGATAGTTCTTAGGAAATGAACGAATATCATCATGACGTAAAAAATAATGTTGGGCCATGGCATGGCGGGATAACATGTACATGACTGCAGTTTGTTTTTCTGCTGCAGCACTCCCTGACCGAGCGACATCCTCTAGATCCAAGGCAATAACCCGAGCTTTTTCTAAATTAAGTTGCGTCGGTGCTGTTAAAGTTGGAAAGTTCCGGATCACCGCTGACATCGTTCGACAAAATGCAGAGACAAAATCCTCCTGGCTACCCGGCAAAGATACTTTTGCATAGATATCTTTAATACCATGAAAGTGTGCCGTTGAAATTGTATCTGCTAACGTTGGCATCGCGTATTTTTGAGCACGTAACGCTAGATCAAAAGATCTCTTTTCAAACAGTAAATCCGTTAGCTCCCACCAACTCATGCCTGCCTTAATCTCTATACTCATTTGATCCACTTTTTTTTCCAAATAAGTATCCATATGGGGAATATAAGGCTTGGGTTGCTCACTATCGCTAAATTGTCTATAGAGTTCATCTACAAGCAAGCTCAACATACCAGACATGCCATTTGGAATATGATCTTGTGCACGTTCTACATAGAGCAAACTTAATAAATTAATTAAAAAAGAACGATGCAATTTAGTTGGATAGCGCGCTCCAAGTTGAGTGTCAAATGGATTAATCGCATGGCCATCTTCAAGCTTTAAGCGATGATAGAGTACTTTATTTTTATCATCTGCAGACAAACCTTCTTTTAATAAAGAAATAAACCCCTTACTCGATGGCCCAATATCAATAATTGCAATACGTGGCAGTTGAGATAAACCAGGAGATAAGCATAATCCTAAATTGAGACTATTTAATAAAACTGATTTTCCAGACCCTGAGCGCGCATAAATAATGTCAATCCAGCTTACTTGATGGTTAGACCCTGGCTGATAAGGCCAAAGCTTGCCATCAGGCGTTCTAAACAGTAATGCGCCTTTTTTCCAAGGGGATGCGGGCCGTGTAATGGGTAACATTTTAACAACTTCTGATAAAGGCGCTCCTGAGGTTACCGCTGCACTCTTATTGCGAACAGCAACTGCACTTGATAATACCTCTGCATAAGGGTCTCCATAAAATTCTTTAACTTCACAACCTCCCCATGCCTGAACAAGCTGAGCTAATTTAGCAGAGCGCTGTTTCAATAAATTCATTTGACCAACAGGAGCCCAAGTCAATAGAACCATTTTTAATTTAACAATGGGGTCATCTCCTCGTTCATCGAGGTACTTTAATAATTTATGTGACTCTACAATTAGTTTATTGTGATAAGAGCTAAACGTTAAGAACTGCGCTAACCAGTTTTTTGACTGTGTGACTTTAATGCCATTTCCAGCCAGCTGGAAAGAAACACGCCAGGGCAAATCTGCTAATGCAGCTCGTCTAAATAAATCATAAAACGGACGCGTACTTTTTGGAAATAGCTCGATGTATAAAGGATAATACATCGTATCACCAATTCTTGTCATCTTAAGATCAAAGTTCTCTCCTTCACGAGGAATCACTTGTGATGACAATGGCGGCCATAAAAGATCAGAAATGTCTGTACGTTTATCACTTTCATATTCTTTTAATCGTACAGGAGCCACATCACCTGGTAAAAAAGGCTTCCATGTTGGAGATGTAAAGTCAGGATCAATCGATTTGCGAGTTTCATAAACTGCAGTATGTACATCAAGCAACTGTATATAAAAGCCAATCTGCTGTAAGTCTTCAACCATGGTGCTAACCAATGAGTCATGAAGGTTTCTAAGTTCAGGAAGACCCAAGAATAAATTAGCTGCTTGCCTAGCTGCAGGTAAATTATATCTCTTTATTTTTTCATGCTTCTCTTTAAATGCATGCTTAATATGTTTTGTTGGCAAGGCTGATGGTTCTGTCCATATTATTAAAAAGCAGTCCTCATGAGAGCAAACACTGCTCAATACTTTTCTCTTTGATGAAAATATATCGCTAATATTTAAATTAATTCGCGCAGCAGTCTCTTCAGCAGAGGTTAAAGAACGATCGATATGATAAGCAACACCCTTTGGATTATAGTTAAAATAAAATTGAATAAAATGACCTTCAGATGCAAATGAACTTTGAATAGACTCAACAAACTGTTCACAAAGCTGCTGAAACTCTGCCTTACCCACAAAACGTCTAAAGCCATCGATCTTAATGACTGAGATCAATGACGCATTTTTTGTTACTAACACATGCCGGCTATCTGCTGTTTCTAAATCACAATAAG
>NZ_MDTU01000002.1:29184-32652 GCF_001720395.1 Piscirickettsia litoralis | reverse complement strand
GAGGAATATAAAGAAAAAACTAGCTACACTTGGATTGATTAAACAAGGTATAAAATATGAATGCAAGTAATTTTAAATACAAAACTAAAATCCAATACGCCAATCAAAAATCCTGTCTGATAACGTTATATATACAAACTGCTGGCGTGCCTATAATGCTCTTTTTTCTGAGAATAAGAACCAAAACTAGATTCATGAGATTGATAACTTTTGGAACTAAGCAAAATAGCATATGAGAAATTTTAAGGAAGTGTCCAGTCAATATTTCAATCTCTTTTTAAGAGAAGCTGAGTGGTGATTGAATATAGGATTGACAAAAAACTATTGGCCGATCTCAAAAGTTTTCTCCAAGAACTTTACTAGATGCCAGTCCCAATTATTATAACTTAATTAATCAATTAATTTATTAGAAAATCTCAAGCCCAAAACGCAAAAGATACCGCCTATTAACAATAAATAAGCTGGAGCTGATATTAAATGCAAATGGCTATTCATAAAAAAACAATAAGTAATGGAGACAAGCCTCCAAACAAAGCAAATGCTAAATTATATGATAAGCCCACCCCTGAGTATCGCACCTTAGTTTTAAATAACTTACTCACTTTTAATGGTATTAATGATGCTGCTGGACCTGAAGAAAACGAAAATAAATAGTAGCTAAAATTAGAAAAATAATTTTTCCCTGCAGTGAAGAACATTACAGATCCGAAAAATACTATAGCTAAACTAGCTAGCATCAGTAAATTATCAGCCTTAATCAATCGGTCTGCACAGTACCCGGATAAAAGTGTTGAGGTTGTAAATATCACTAGTCCTATCATAGTAATAATATCAGAATTGTGTTTAGGTATACTTAAAATATTAAGATACGTATTAACAAATAAAAACCCTATACTAACAATTAAAGCAAGAAATGACATTAATAAAAATGATGAAATAAATCTCACTTTCTCTTTTGCTGCCAGAAAAAATAATGGAATAGACGATTTTTCTTTTAATTTTTGATATACCGGGGTTTCAGATAATTTTTCCCGTATATAATAAGAAATAATTGCAGCAATGGCTCCAATCAATGCAGCTATTCTCCAACCATATGAATTATCTGATGTAATTATAAATACTGCGCTAGCAAATAAAATACCAAGATTAACAAATGCATAAAGAAAACCCATAGCTAAAGCTTTACGCTTATCAATGTGTTCACTTATAAATGTAATAGCTCCTGAGAGCTCACCACCTATTGCCATTCCTTGTAATAATCTTAATAAAACAAATAAAATTGAAGCAGCCACTCCTATATCTTCATATGTTGGCAATAAGCCCATTAATAATGTACTAATACCCATTATGAAGATGGTTGCACTAAATATTCTCTTACGACCATATTTATCACCAAAATGACCAAAGACCATACCTCCTATTGGTCGGGCGATATAACCAAGTGCGAATGACATAAGACCATACATAACGCTAACAAGCTTTGAAGACTCTGGAAAAAATAATTGGCCTATAATAGGCGCATATATAGCAAAAATAATAAAATCATAAAATTCAAGCATCCCTCCTAAGCTTGATAGTAATATAATTTTTATATCCTCTATTTTCATTAAAAATCCTAGCAGCTAATCAGTTTATTAAACATATAAAACCAGTTATTTTAATATCAATTTCAACTCTTTGATTTTGTCCAAATCTATATCATAGATTCTGTTTTCAGGCACCAATGAGTCTAATTTTACCTTACTATCGTTAACATTCAATACATACCCGGTGTACTCATATTGCCATCTCAGCCCATCAATGGTAACTGAACCAGTTATAGCTATAACAAAGTGATTTTTCCGTGCTTGCTCAGCTAGTTCCTTAATAATTTTACTCATAGACTATTCTCACTTCTAATATCTCTCAACTTAACTTCAGTCAAGTCTGAAGAAGTTAAACTAAAGTCCATTATTTCTCCCTCAGGAAGTTGAGAAATTGTGTTAAATGGGTTTCCCTGAAAAGTAATATATGCCATATGAGAACTTCCTTAACTATATCGTATGCTGAATTGCCTGCTCTAATGCTTGATAGCTTGGAGGAGTCGAAATTTCTTCAACAACTTCTCTATAACTTACCTTTCCATTCTTATCTATCACATAAATAGTACGACTGTCTAACCCTTGTAACACTGAGCTTTCTATACTAGTGCCATACAATTTTCCAAAATCATTGGAGCGATAATCTGACGCAAACTCCACACTATTCAAACGATTTTGTTTTTTAAACTTAGCATCTTCAAATGGTAAATCCTTGGAAACGATCGTAACCTGAACCTCTGGATACCGCTGTGCTATTTTGTTGAGTCGGATCGCCTCTGCATCACAGACAGGAGTATTTAGTGACACAACAGTTGCAATCACTTGCACTTTATCTTGATCTCCCCCCAGTTGGATTGGCTTCAGCTCTGGATTAATCAGCTTCACCATTGGAGCCTGTTGCCCTACTTCAAGAGCATGCCCTGCGACTTGAACAGGTTTCTTCAAAAAATGTGACTGTTTGGCTTGCGTGCACTAAAGGGAATACACACACAGCAGTCACAAAGGCAAGCATTGATTTTTTCATTATGTCTCCTGAAATCACAAAAATCTAATTAAATCAAGCAACTTTCATAAGCTTTCAATATAATTTAGCTCGAGTTCTCATTGATCAAACGCAGATAATAACTAGTTGAGAACTAATGATATACAGTACATCTCCTGTAAAACCATTGTTCCCGCCCTCCGTCATCTAAAGTGCAATACCCTAAATGAATCAAATAATGTCGGCAAAACCCACAAAAGGCCAATTCGCTGTAATTCTTAACAACAGTGTCGAATCAGTGAGTTTACTGTTTTCTGCCAAAAGAAATTCAACAATAATTAGATATTGTAATGATACCCTAAGGAATTTTTATGTTAAAGAAACTAACTTTGGTTTTATCAATATCTACTATATTGCTATTCACAATAGTCGGATTTAATAGTAGCTATTATATGAATTCTTTATATAAATCATTTGCTGCAAGCCACGGAATACTTAGCTGGGATGATGCAAACAAGGAAGTCTAATATTATATATCCATTACCTACGGTGCTTTACTGCCGTGGAACATCAGCAAAAAGGAAATAGAATTCGATTCTGTTGTTAGGCTAGTTATTTAATAAAATTCTCTGTGTTACTGGCAAAGTGAAGTGGGACAAGAATAAGGACGTTATATAGTGCCAAAAAAACCTAGAAAGCTTCCCGGTCTATTTTCTAATTTTCAGACAAGGCAGGCTAATCGTGAAAACATAAAAAATCTTGCTAAATTTTCTAATGGTAACTGTGCTATTTGTAATTCATTTTCTTCTACTTGCGCTATTTGTTATCAATGTGAAAGTAAAGGGTTTATAAATAAACCTGATAGGGGTTCGCCACTTTTAGGAGTAGAAACTAGTTCTAAAGATA
>NZ_MDTU01000002.1:21474-27785 GCF_001720395.1 Piscirickettsia litoralis | reverse complement strand
GACTAAGCTGAATGGAGTGATTTGGACTGATAGCAAACATGTAGAGAAGTTGAAGGCCGAAATACAAAAGGCTGAGACTACAACAGCACTGTAATGTTATTTCTATTGAGCAGCTATTCTCGGACTACCTTAAAGATAAAATGACTAGCTATTTAGGTATAAAAAGTAAAATCATACCTTAATTGACATTATAAATAAAGAGAGAACCAGCTATTTTAAACGAGTTGCATATGCAACAGATATTTTAAGGATGATTATTTTACAGCTTTATGGTGGGTTGTATTTGGATTCAAACATAAGATGTATCACTAAACTTAACCCATTACTAGAAAATCACCCGATATCTTCAAAATCTGGAATAATGTATATAAATAGACAATCTGATGGGCATAAAGCTGGTGACATTGCTGCTAGTAGACACAGCTTATATTCAATACAAAAGCACAAACCAGACATATTATTCCACCCTGAAGAATGTTCAGCTATTTTTGGTCGTAAAGGTCACTTATATTTTGACTTCGTCTTATTTGATTTTTATGAGCAGTATAGCAGAAATAAATTTTTCTCAGGAAGTCATGCGATTAGTCTTGACCAATATAAGAGAGAGGGTCGCATGCCATATGTCATTAACTGTATGATGATTGCTCAGTATTTATTAACGATTAAGTTCGGTTTCACTTCTGAAGACTTTACATTTGATGTTCCAAACGAAAATTTAAATTCTAATCAATACCTTATTGATTATAAAGCTAATAATTATAAGTTCAACGTTCCCTTTATATTTATGAATGCACATTTTGAAAAGTTTTATTCACAGTCACATAGAACTCATAGTGTTTCTGATAATGATCATCGGCCATTTGAAATTTAACTTAGTTAGTTGATTAGCACCTTTCCTATAAAATCAAGCATGTGTTAAATTCAGCACTTACTAAACTATTTTCGCCTATAACTACTTCAATTTCCACCCACCTTTTTAAGTAATTAAAAGAATTAATCAAATAACAGGATTGACTATTTCTCAGTAATTTTGCAAATTCTTCCAAGAGTTTTACTGTTTCATCTAAAACATAAAAAAGTTACTCTATCAAAAAATATAACAATGCTGATGTAACTATAAAAGCACAATAAGAGAAATACACAATGTCTAACAAATTAGCAGACCTCGTACGACCACTTACAACAGATGAAGAAAAAAAATCTAGAGAAGGCTGAACATTTTGTACGTAGCAGCTCAGGCTGGACCCTGAGCGAAGATCTTATAAAAGCAACTGCAAAACTTATGTGCCAAAAAGACCCAGGTAAAGGAGCAATAGATTGGGAAGGTAACAACGAGAGTCAACTAACCCAAAATTTCATAGAGTGCTGTGTAGCATTAAAGACATTAGACATAATGATAGACAGTAACCAAGTAAGCGAAGTAACAGAAATCACCCGCCCAAAATCTGGTACTGTGGACTTCCTAGTCTATGGAAAGTACGGCAAGTATGAAGTATTTGGTATAGACCCTTACGGACTTCTTGAGCTGAACTCTAAAAGTGAAGAAGAGTCAAAAAAAGTATGACACTCAGATAACGAATCTCGAGGAGGAAGTCAAGAACATAGAAAACAGGATTAACGAGTTAAACAAAGATGAAAGCAATAAACCAGGCAATCAAGTATCAAACTTGCAAAAGGAGCAGCGTAGAAAGAAAAATTAAAATATCAACTTTGAAAGCCTCACTACTGAAGAGCAATATAGTTACCCCTAAACAACGCAATGAGTTCTTGAGAACCATAGAAAAACACACTAATGATAGTAAACATGGAAATGATATAAAAGATTTACACACCCTTGGTGTATTGCACTTATCATCAAGAGCGAATGAGACTCGACAGGAGTTTCTAAAAGAATTGGAGAAAAAGGCTGAAACAGGAAAAACAAATCCACTGATCGTTCTACGACAAAGATCAACGATAAATCCAAGGCTTACTATAACAGCACCAACCCTATTTCATGCAAATGCCCAAAAGAATGAACAGGGGCGAGCAGAACCTAAAGCAACCTATTCACTTTAAAGGTTGTTTTTTTGAGAAAAATGTGAAAGATTGCATTCTAATTCATTAATTCATTAATTCATGAGGAGATTATAATGCCCATAGAAGTACAAATCTGGAACCCAGACTGGCAGCACTTTAAGAAGCTCTCACTATCAGCTAAAATCACTGCCTTTGAAGATTTTGTTTTAAGCCATACTTCTGATAACAAAGACAAAGTTAAATTAATTATTGGGCCAGACGATTTTTTTACGAACTAATATTGAGTTAAAAAAGAAAGGGCTAGCAGTTTGCTCTGACGATGAATACCTTGAGTTTTGTGATAGAATGAAACAGCTTCAAGATAAAATTAAAACCAATACATTAGTTATCTCAGGATCCATTCTTCACGCTAATAAGGGTAAAGGGACATACCAAATTACTGCTTTAATTTTAAGACAAGGAGAAAAAGAATTAATTTTTTATCATAAAAGAAACCCTACAAATGATATAGGCTTTGTTAGCCCCGAAGGCCCAGAACTGACTTGTGTAGCTGGCGAAGAACTAGGAACATTTCAATATAGAGGCGTAAATTTTGGTATTGAGATATGCTTAGACCATCAAAACAGAGCCTTAATTAATCAAGGAAGTAAACCGCTAGATGTGCAAATATTAATTGCAGATGGGCAATGCCCAACAGCTAGAAACACCCACTTAGTTCCTGATGGTTATTTTATTCATTCCGAGCTTGATCATAAAAACCCTGACACTGAAAGCAAAAAAAAGTATGGTAGCACAAGTAAAATTACAGCAACCTCCTCCGGGCCGTCAAAACATGCGCCGATTCATTGAGCCCCAAAAAACATGCTGGTATTCAATACGGTAAACACTGCCACAAGCAGTCACGGCCTATATAATACAACGAGTGCTACAATTGATCTTTCTCCAAAAGCTGAAGAAGCATTAAAAAAAGCATCGAATTCAGGCAAGTCAGAGAATAGGTGCTCTCTTTCAAAAGCTCAACCTGCAAAGATTTTTCGAAGACTACCAAAGAAATAAAGCCGAGAGTGAACTATCATCAAGCTACGAATTTATATAAATGGACTTACATACTACTCAAATTAAACTAATACAGTAACCTCCTACTATAAAGGTAGTAGACCATATAACACCTCCCAGGAGGTTATAGCCTAAAAACCTCAACCATGAGATATTAGCAGCCCCTAATGCCAAAGGGGCAATAAGATGCATTCCCCGAACAAACCTCATAATGAGGATAAAAAAATGCATCATACTTTTTAAATAAACTTTGAAATAATTGAGTCTTCTCACTCTCTAGTTTTGACACTTTACTGGATGATCTTCTTCTCAAATATACTCCTATAGAAAAGAGAACTTGGTTTCTCAACACATTTACACTACTCGATAAAGCGATAAGCTCGCACAGTGTTAACAATTTCAAATTATTAGGTAGTTTATGCACTTTAACTGAAATTAGAGACAGCCAAAATCCAGACTCAGTGAGAGAGGTAATTACTGTAAATAAATTTAAGTGGACTATTTCTGACAACATATTAACCTAAAATAAAATCATAACTATTTTAATTTCAATTTTTCATGACATAAAATATTTAAAATTCTATGTTCTATTAATTAAAACATCTATAAAATTAACTTTAAATATGACTGCAGAGTTCTTACGTCTTTAAGGTTAAATTTATCTTTTAGTTTATATACCGCATCCTCAACAGACCTTATAGACCGATTTAATTTTTCAGATATTTCTTTATAAGACAACTGATCTTTAAGCAAAAGTGCATATTTATACTCAGCCTTGCTTAAAAAGTTATTTTCAATAGGGCCTTCTATACGGCTATGCCTATAATTTTTGATAAAAATTTTCACCTGCAATAAACGTTGGAAGGCTATAACCAGAGATAAATTTATGAAAAAAGCAATTAAAATTATTTATATTTCTATAGATATCATATAAATTATTTTCTATAAACTTTTTTTCGAATATCAAAAAAACACCTTCCTGTGTATGCATAGGAGCGATGCTCACTAATTAACATTTCCCTTGTTGTAAAACATTTAGATATGTGGCTATCTACCAAAGAACTGTCGCTGTAATGTTTGCCTATATCCTGGGTATATACATCAACTCCAATACGGTGCGCTAAAAAAAATGGATTCTCTCTCCATAGCCCTAGTTGCATGCCACTAGAGATAGTATCAATTGTATCTGAATAAGGGCAAGCTATAAGTTCTATTTTATCAGATTGATGAAATGACTTTGTGTACTTAAACCCCTTACATTGCATAGAGTTAAGTAACTGCCTAATGTGAATAGTAGACTCAAAAAATTTTTTCGAGGTTTTATATATAAAATCAACTCTATCTCGATAGCTATTACTAGCTTTTGGTTGAAAAATTTCATGCTTCATCACAGTCATATCCTAACCTATTAATAGGCCCTAAATTATCAAACTCTTAACCTTATTAAGGAGATAATCTATCGCCAAAATTTGTTTAAATTAGAGTCATGTTAAATAACTTTAAATTAAAGTTCGAAGTATACATAAGATTAGGTCATTATAGCTTAAAAAGTTCCCAAATCCATATAAACTATGTCAATATAACGTAAATTTTCATTAAAATTTAATTGGTTGCCACTCATCATATAAAATAAAAGGCTGTCAAGCACAATGTACGCTTCAGGTGGGTAATGATAATCACATAACACGAAAAAAAACAGTATTTATACTGATTATTGCTGAATTTAGGGTATCTCTGCTAGAGATCCTAAAGCAACGCTTGCAATCCATGCACTATGTTCTATTAAAAATAAATCAGCAATGATTCAATAAGTTAGTTAACAGCATTCTGTTTCAGATCATACTATCTGTTTTTATACAACATCACGAATCTAGTCATCTTTTAATAGAAAGCTTTTATTTATCAAAATGATAGTATAGAGTTAAACTTCAGATGATGGAAAGCGGAGTAAAGAGGGTCCTCTGGCTCCAGTAAGCCAATAATAAGGATGATAGAAAATATGAAGCCATAGCAACCCTTTGCTCCAATAAAGTTGCCAATACTTTTACTCAGCTAATCCTTAAGAGAACAAATAGTTGGCACTGAAGAACCATCTGACAACCATCGTATTAGTTTAGAATGAGCAGCTGCAGATACGATATTACTCCTTGTGTATATCGGCCCGACAAATATCCCATCCTCACACTTTCTAAACCCATGAATATTTTCAGGGCTGATACCTTCAGGCACTATAAGTTCATATTCCTCTATCACATCAACCAGTGGATTGCCCTTCACTTGAATAGCCAATTCGGGAGTCATACAAAATATAAAACCAGATTCCCCAGCGTACTCCTTTGCAATCAATAGGTTCTCTGTCGTAGAAACATAGCCACTAACCCCGTTTGAACTTTCAATGTGCTTAGCAATAGAAAAGTCACCTACCTCTTCATTCCTAATTTTTCTCGACCATATACCATCAATTAGGAGGTTTTCAGCTTTTTTTCTTGCTACTCTAATACCCTTTAAAACAGTTATAAAATTCTTAGTTATTATTTCCCCTTCTAGATCACTATCCTTCCATTCTTTATAAATCACCTGAACATCAAATTCTCTTATTTTCATAGCATTCCATTTGTTAATATATAGCTATTTTGTTAAGACTAATAAATTGCTAACTACCAAGTTAAGTAACTTACTCTGTCATATTGAATTAACACTTTTATAAAAAATATTATAGGGACCATTAACCTTTTTACACAGATTAAATCGGTGATACAGTCTACAAGCTGCGATTATCGAACTCATCAAGCTAACACCAAAATTAATATTTTTTTCTATTTTTAGGTTATTATGTGCCTCCATAAATTTTTCTCTAAAGTCTTTACTCTCTTCTGAGTAGTACCACTGTTGAAATTGCACACCATCTTCAGAGTTAATCCATGCTTTAAAATCATTAATATTGTTAACACATTTCAACTTATCAAAATTAATTTTTTCTATATTATTTCTATTTAAACTATAGGATAATAACTTTCCCAAAGACTTTCTATATGACCAATGAGATTTATCATAAATTTCAACCATAAAATAATCCTCTCTATTTTTTTAAAAATACCACCACATACCAAAAAAATTATGAATAACAGCATCTTATCAAATTAGATATCATCTAACTTCCTATCGATACCAAAAGATTACATCTAAAACACTTTATTAAACACAGTAATACCCCTGATTTTGTAATTAAATCAGTG
>NZ_MDTU01000002.1:19127-20320 GCF_001720395.1 Piscirickettsia litoralis | reverse complement strand
AATACAGTACAGCCCCATCGTTTTTCTACTGTAGTCTAATGAAAATGGATGCTTACACATCAGTCTTTATATGCTTGTTGCAAGCATCGCTAATTCGATAGGTGTTTTGTACATCCAGTGTGACAAAGTCACCTCACTAGTACGACGACTATAAAAGCTTCGGCTGTCCATCTCATGGCTATGCTCTCAGGTGACGCTGCAGTTTGCAGCTAATATTGTACATTTAACAAGACAAGATGTAAAAGCTTATATGTGCTACTACAGTCATGATAATCTTCATGCAGAAAATGAATAATTTATCTACCATTGACCATGAAGAATCTCTTATCAAAGTACCCTAGTTGACTTAACAAGAATATTTATCACTTTAAAAGTCCTGGCGCTTGATTATTCGATTTTTTTCCCTCAATCTCCCTTATAATTTCTAAAATCAAAAAAGGATCTTTATTAGTTGGATCAGTATCATCACTCTCTAGTGAAAAATCAGGCTCTATTCCTTGCCTCTCTGCTGAAATAATGCTAGCACACACCTCATTCACATTATTATTATTTAAATTTTTACAAATAAATTCTGCATATTTTTCTAATATCTTTGATAGCTTCGCCATATCATCTGGAGAGAGATCACCAGCAAGAGGTCCTACAATCACAGGAAGATCAGTAATAAAGGCTTGAGTTGGATTATTAACAAAATTTGCCCTTAAAGTTCCATTAGGATTATTAGTGCGATATTTTTCAAATTCACCTCCTCTAAGTTCACCATTGCGGCTATCACGATTATCAATTGGGATTTCACACTCTTTCCCACCAACAATAGCTTTATAATTACCTTTATTATCAGGCCCTTCCCATAATTTAAAAGGTATATCTAATATGGCAGATCCCTCATTATATTCATTCACCCTGTCCTTATGGAAAGGAGGGCATAGTTTCTTATCCAGGGTAGAATTATGAAGCTTCTTTATATGATCAACTAGAGTATTTTTACCGTCTACAATTATTCCTTCAAAGAAATATTTCAATAACTCCTCTTCCTTAGTCCCAAATGTTGCGCTTTCTATACTGCTTGTGTTGCCCTCTAAACCATTCATAGCTTTTGCTATGTCATCAACTGTTTGATTTAATTTGGAAAAATGGATTTATTGGTGTTAAATTTTTTACTAATTTCAGCAATGTTCGATTTTAAATGACTA
>NZ_MDTU01000002.1:15502-18551 GCF_001720395.1 Piscirickettsia litoralis | reverse complement strand
GACAATATACTTTTTTATAGCCTCAGCTTGCTTGGAATTGTCTTTAATCCCATTTAATAACTCATTTATATGTTGTTCACTTTTCTTAATAAAAGGATACAAATTAGCTGCTCTACCACCTATCTCTGTAGAAGCTATATCAACATACCTTTTATCTTTTTCAGTTTCTTTTTTATTTTCTTCTATAAGTAACTTAAGTGAATCTTTATCAAGATTCCTATTACCAAAACGATCTCTAGATTCTGATAACTGCCCTACCGCATCAACAAAATTTTCAAATTCACCATTGTTTTTAAAGCGAAGAGAATTAAACAGAGACTCTTTCAGCGCTGTATAATTAAGTAACCCACAATCTTCAAGAGCTGTGAATAGAGATACCATATGATTGTTAAAAATTTTTTTCGCGACTAATTTCCGAAAAAACACTGCCAAGATTATACTTCTCAATTGAATATTCAATTGTTCCTATATTGATTTCTTCTTTAGCCATTTAGCTACCCCTCATAAAAATATAAAATCAAACAGCATATTTATTACATATAATTATAACCTTAATAACTGTATTACCACTGAAAATCAGCAGTTATTTAGAATATGCTTTGTAATTTTATTTCTATAGAATCAATGGTTTAAAATACAGTAAAGACACTGTTCAAATATTTTTATATTATGATAATATCTACCGAAAATAATGAAAAATAGTCAAAATTAATTATTTATATTTGATTGAATTAAGAGACTTAAAATGAAAAACAAAAAGTTTATGATCTATAAAAGCCAAGAAAGTGAAAGCATTGTCAGGGTCTCCTCGTCAGACCTACAGCAAAATCTAAAAGAAATAACAGAACTCATCTCTCAAGGTTTTTTTCATAGAGATCAGCAAACACCGACGTGCTATTGGAATGATTGTACCCTATTAAAGCTTAACCTCAGTGTTAAGCTATTTTTTCATATCAATTTAATTAAGAATAAAATTTTAACCATCTTTATGGCCTCTCTGAAAAATCTCATCAAAGACAGCTGCGCAAACGACAACAGAGCCTAAAAATAATAAAAAGACCAACCACAAAAATAATAAACCCTAGCCCTCCCCATTCTAATAGTTTAATTATTAAATCAACACCATTAATAAGTTTACTATCTCCTTCTCCACCCATTAGTGGAAAAATAAGCACAGGTAATAACAACCGTTATAGTTAAAATAATGATAAGTGATTTCTTCAATTCAAACACCTCATTGAGACAACATTCTCAACTGCACTAAAACGAGTTAATAGCACAACAACCATAACTTTAATTGGATTTTTCTCTAAACTTTTAAGCGTTACTCATGCCAAATCCCAGGATGATAAACATCAGTTCTTATGCTGATAAAGATTTTCACAAACCATCAGACTAATTTAAGCCCTTCCACCTTTGAAAAACCTATTTTCTCTACATTTTAGGGTGTGACGTGTCAATTTTTTTGCAACTGAAATGAAATCAACTGTTTACTAATCGGCTCCACGCTAATTTAGCTGTTTACCACGGCAAATCGCCTTCGAGGTTTTCAACGATCAAGGACCACAGGTGCCACTACCATTATTATGACCACTCCCATGGCAAATATACATGTCCCCGTTTGAGCCAGACGTATTCGGAGTTAAGTCTCGAATGTAAAGCTTCGAGTTTAAAGATCCAGATTCCCTTGTTGTAGCCCTAGAAGTACAAAAACCAGCACTACAATGGCTATATACTATTTTCCCTTCTCCATATAAATATGGAGACGAATTTATTACAACTCTTAGAAAATAGCTTTTATTATCCCCATTACAGCTACCTAAGTGATTATTTGGCTCCTCATACATGTCATAAGTTTTTCCAGCGCCTATAACTGCGACAAGTCTCTCTGCAGGAGGGCTCGAACACTCACTGCCTGAGGTGCAGAAGGGAGCATACATACAACTATTACCATAAGCATAAATACTCACAGCATAGTCAAGCTCATTATGAATCGTAATCATCCTTCTATTATATGAAAAACACTGACTCAAGCCAAGCAGAAACAATAATGAAATGAAATAAATTTTAGAAATATTTGACATTTATAACCACAAAATCACAAAGTAGAAAATTATTTAACCTACTCTATATCTATTAATCGTTAAAATTAACAGTACTTATACTGAACTGCCTTTATCACTACAAATGATGGATACTTAACACTACACTTTAAGCCTAAATCAACTTCAAATCAGTATATCTACTGTTAACCTTCGCTTACAAAAAAGTATGCTATTGTCATTTAATATAACTATTAAATTAAAGAACGTACCATTCAAAAATCAAATTAATCTAATCTCAATTTACAGGGTATAAAGTGGATAAACTCAAACAAGACTCGCTTGAAAAGTTAAGTTATAATCAACTAAATTTTATCCAAAAAACGTCTGATCAATATTTTAAATCCATGCCTATAATTAATGAACATTTAAAATCAATAAAGTGCAAGAGATTTTGGTATATAAAAACTTTTAAAAATTTTGAAAAAATTGAACTAATATGCTGCCCAAAATCCATTGAATTGGAGGTAGATAAGTGGGATAATAGATTGTGGAAAGAGAGTCCATTTTACTTAACAGATGGTATTGACATAAATTTTTATACAAGCGATATTAAGAATTACTATTCAAATAAAGAACTAATTAATAGTCATATTACAAAATATCACAATGATACAGAAGTATTGATCATTGAAGATAAGTCCCTCTTGTCCACAGGAAGATTCTTTTTTGAATTTGATAAATCTCAAATAAAAACCAACTTAGTTAGCCTTATAAAATACTTGCATAGATTTAGCCTATTTATAGGTCATATAAACAGAGATTATAATATGCCGACCATTTATAACCATGACCATTTCCTTAAATATTATCAATTAAGGAATTCTGAAAAATCTGAAAAAATAACATCTCTAACATCAACAGAATATAAGTATGCGATATTAATTAAAGATAGATTTTCAAATAAAGAAATTTCAGAAATACTGACAAGATCAGTAAGAACTGTT
>NZ_MDTU01000002.1:7819-14072 GCF_001720395.1 Piscirickettsia litoralis | reverse complement strand
CTATCTCAAAACACCCAATTAAACTCTGCATAAATTAAATATATTTAATCATTTCAACTACATCATCATCGCCAGCTGCAGATTTTAAAAACTGATCAACAACATGATATGATGTATTTGTAATAGGAATAGCCAAATCAAACTTATCGGCAGTGGATGTTACAAAAGACAAATCCTTCTCAACAATACTAACATCTGCTATCTTGCACTGATTATCATAAAAAAGTTGACTCTGTATATATACGCCATATTTTTGAATCAAATAAATTTCCTCTAAAAGCGGACAGTAACTTATGAATATCTAGCCCTTGAAGTTTAGCTAATTTTAACGCTTCACATGCAGAAAGCATGGTATTAAGAACCATGACTTGATTACAAACTTTGGTTGCTTGTCCTTTTCCTGCATCTCCCATATAGTGAATTTTATCTGAATATTGAGAAATTATATCTTTAACTAATTCAAAGGTTTCTTTTTCTCCACCAACATAAGTTGTTAACTCTGCTTTTCTCGCTCCAACAGGAGCGCCAGATACTGGCGCATCCAAATAACTTATCCCTATCTCCTTCAATTGCTGATGCATACTTAAGGAGCAATCAGGCGATATTGTTGAATGGTCTATGATAACTTTACAGTTAAAATTTTTATCATTTACAATACCATTTTCACCAAAAATGATAGACTTAACTGCATCATCATCTGTTACCATCAATATAACAACATCTACAGAAGAGGCGAGTAATGCCGGAGTAGACATACTGAGTGCACCTTTTTTTACAAATTCTACACATTTGCTCTGTGTACGATTGTAAATATGCAGTGTATAGTCTGAATCCAATAGGTGATGAGCCATTGGCATTCCCATCTTTCCTAACCCAATAAACCCTATATCCATTACTTAATTAAAGCTCCAATATTAATTTAAAAATCAATGATAAAACCACAGTAAAAACCACAAACTAGAAGAACTGTAAATTCTGGCAGATAAACAAACAATAACACACTGCAATAGTACTGTAATATTTTTTATTCTCTAAACTATTTTATTAACTCTATACATTGGCACCGGTTGCATCAAAAATGCGTATAATCAATATCCAAACTAATCTCTAAAAAAGTTTATTTTAATGATTACCTGAAGAAGTACTAAGAATTTCCTTTCACTAGCTGTGAAGCCTTTTAAATATATCATCAGTAGAATCCTTAATATTATCAGCAGAAGAAGCTGCCGCTGCATAACGACAAAGTTGAAACAACTTACTCGAATTTCCATCTCTATTTATCAACCTATCCACAACCATACCCGCTCCTAACAAAAGAGGTATAGCCTTCGACAAAACTCTCATTGCTGCACGAGAAAATTTACCAGGATCTGAGCGATCATTTTTCAACCTAGAACCAGATAAAAGTTTACTTTCACAATCATAAAGTTGTCCTTTAAGCTGTTCAGGGTCCTTATCTTTAGAAACGATAAAGTCAATGGAGTGTTTCATAACATTAGATTTATAAGTCGGGAAGGCTTCCTCAAAATACTTCTTTCTATCTCCATCAGGCAAACGATTAAAAACACCTCTACGTATTTTTTCAATTTCATCTTTTACATTTATTAATGCGCTAATGTCTCCATCATAATGAAGTAATTTTAATATATAATCTTTATCCTCAGTTAGTTCTAATATTTTTTCTAAACGTCGAAGATCTTTACTAATTTCAACACCATTAAAACTACTTAGCACTTCGCCTAAAAAAGCTGAATCCACATCTTTTACTTTATCGAGTACCAATCTGATCAGCTCTGGAGAAGATGAATTTTTAAGCGCTAGCAAGAAAGTGTTTCTTTTGAAGTTTACCTTAAGTTTCCACAATTTCTCAGCTAGGTCCCTTGTCTCCATTATAGGGCTGACCCAACTTTCACAGTCTTCACCTTCACCCTTATTTTTGTCCTGGTCTAGTTCCCCTTCATCCTCTATACTCACCGATATTTTCGGAATGAATGTTTTTTCAAAACTATCTTTGCTGATTTTCTCGCCTTCTTCAACTAGGGCTAATATAACTTTAGCTAGATCTACATCACTCAACGCTGCCTGCAAAGTTTTTAAATCCGCATCCGGTACTTTTTCCAATATATCATTAACCAAATTCACGTTTTCGATCATGTTACGAAAGGCTATTATATGCATTTCGCCATCTAATTTAAGTATTTTTTCTATAAAATCTCCTTCCTTCTCTATAGTATCTAAATCTACTAAAGGCATGTACAAATCTATTTTACTCAAGATTAAAAAAACCAAATCTTTCTTTTCAAGCATAGCGTTATAAGTCGATACATCACATGATGGTCCTGCCAGTCTCAGTATGGCTAAAGGCAAAGAATCGTCAGGATTAGGATAATAGAGTGATTTTAAAAAAGTGTCTTCGTCCAATCCCGATATTTGGCGCAACATTTTTCCAGCTAGAAGAGGCTCCTCCCGAAGTGCTTTTTTGAAGCCTCTTTTATCCACAATTTTCCATGGTTTACTCAATATGTCTTTAGCCAGATCTATCTCCTTAAGCGCGACCTGCAAGGTCTCCAGATCCGGATCAGTTACATTTTTCAATATGCCTTCAACTAGTTTTTCTTCTCCGAGCAGAGCTTGGAAATCCTTTTTACCAAGGCTCCCCTTCAGGGCCAGTATCCGTTCAGTCATTGGGTTTTTTACTAAGCGCAACCGATAAGAACTCTAAGTCTGCATCAGTTACTTTTTCCAATATATCTTCAACCAGTTCTTTTTTCTGAAGTAACGTCTCAAATTCGTATTTGCTGCAGCTAGTTGATTCAAATAACTTCAATACCTTGTTAGCAAAGTCTATGTCCTCCAATGTAATATTCAAAGTTATTAAATCAGCATCTCGTACTTTATTTAATATACCCTCAACTATAGTTATATTTTTTTCGTCGAGCAATTTCTGGAAATCATCTTTACTAAGTCTAAGTCTAAGTCTCTCCGTAAGTTCCAGTATTTTTTCAGCTATTGGTTTTTTGCCAAATGCAATCTGCAAAGTCTCTAAGTCTGCATCGCTTATTTTTTTGACATTCTTAACGAAGGCTACTTCTTCGAGCAATTGCCTAAAGCTCTCTTCGCTAATTTTCCCCTCTAGCTCTAATATGATGTCAGCCTGGTCTTTGTAATCACTCACAGCCCGTAAAGTGTCTAAGTTTGCGCCCTTTACTTTTTTGGCAATCTTTTTAATTAGCTCTTTTTGTTTAACAACCCCATCACAATCACCTGTATTGAGTTTATTTTTCCCAACTACAGCCGATAGAGCACGAATCAAGCCTAGGTCTTTAAGTAGATCCTTATAAGCAACTACATTGCATTCCTCTACTATTTTCAATAGGTTATTTGCATTCGTAGAGTGTTCACCAAAGAGTGAATCAATCAAGGTCGCCGCATCCAAACCGGGTACTTTCTTTAAAAGCTCTCTAGCCTTCTTTATATTTCCTGGTTTAGCCAATATGGCTTTAAATTTCTCCTCTGGAAGATCCCCTTCTAAATCCAGCAGCCTTTGAGCTAAATCAATATTCTTAGATACTGTTTCTAACGTGCTTAATTTTTTATATCCTTTTCTACTTATGCTACCAACCAAGTCTACTTTACTGAGCAATTGCCTAAAGCTCTCTTCGCTAATTTCCCCCTCTAGCTCTAATATGATGTCAGCCTGGTCTTTGTAATCACTCACAGCCCGTAAAGTATCTAAGTTTGCACCATTTACTTTTTTAGGCGATCTTTTTAATTAGCTCTTTTTGTTTAACAACCCCATCACAATCACCTGTATTGAGTTTATTTTTCCCAACTACAGCCGATAGAGCACTAATCAAGTCTGGGTCTTTAAGTAGATAATTATAAGCAACTACATTGCATTCCTCTACTATTTTCAATAGGTTATTTGCATTCGTAGAGTGTTCACCAAAGAGTGAATCAAGTAAGGTATCCACACCCAAATCCGCTACTTGGTTTAAAAGCCTTCTAGCCTTCTCTCTATCCCCTGATTCAGCCAATATGGCTGTAAATTTCTCCTCTGGAAGATCCCCTTCTAAATCCAGCAGCCTTTGAGCTAAATCTTTATCATTCTCAAATGCTACTTTTAAAGTAATTAATTTTTTGATATCTTTTTATACTTATGCTATCAAGCAACTTTTCTTCATGAATAAGCAAATGCTCGAAGCTATTTCTAGGGATCTTCCCATGTCCATCTAACTCTAGTATGAGTATGATCTTAGCCTGTTTTTTTATGATTGTACGCAGCTTGTAAAGTGGTTAAGTCAAAGCCATTGACTTTTTCGGCTACACTATTGACCAAATCACTTTCACGCAGAAGCTTACAAAATTCCTCTTTACTAAGCTCTCTTTCTCGTCTAGGTGCTAGACCTTTCCCTCCCGGAGCCACATAAAATGTAATATTCTTAACTGTTTTTAATATTGTCATAGCCGAATTAGGGTTGGCAATTATAAGTGATAAAAGAGTGTCGTCTAGCTCCCCAATCCCTAATTTTTTTCGATACCATTGAAAGCAGTTCATCTTTGCGAATAAAGTCATCAAAATAATTTTTTGTCTATCTTATTACTCTCAACAAGTAATTCCAGTATTTTTTTGTTTTGTCGGGATTATTAATCCCTTGCATTAAGGTATTTTCATCTACATTATTTACTTTACTCAATATCTCAGCAGCCAGTCTTATTTTCTCTTCACCTTTATGGTTTCTCAAAAGCTTTAAAAATTCTAGGTGATTTTCCTCGCTGATAGAAAGATTATTTGAGCGTAAATCACTCATGAACGTCTTATAATTCTTTAAATTATCACCTTCAAAATGTCCATCTACTAGTAACGTCATAAGAGTTTTAGTAAGAGTTTCAGATGTAGTCATACCAGTTAATAACAACAAATCTGATACTGCCTTATGAAGCTCACTAAATTCTTCTAAAATTTTATTTAAAGATTTATTTTGATCCTTTAATATATTTATAACTTTCTTTTTATTTTCACTTTCTTTCATATAGCTCAAAAAGAAATCGAGCACACCCCTATCTAGGTCTGTATCAATTAGAACCTTTAATAATTCTATTGCTTCCTTATTTTCTTCATTACCAACCGATTCATAAAGTTGATACAGTTGATTTATATCAATTTTATTTAAACTATCATTAATTAACTCATGACCGAATAACTTCATTAAATTTAAGTGCTCTTGTATATCATGATCACTAGAGCCATCAACCAAACACTCTAAGGTCGAACACCAATCTGAAGTAAACTTATGAAAATTTTTCTCGTCTCCAGCTCTATTTCTATAATCTGCTAGTGCTGAATCAATAAGTTGATTAAAACCAATGTTTTCTTTATCGTTTATAGGCTTACATAATTCTTCAAAGTCTTGCGCCCACTTTGGCCCATTATGGCCATTATTTCTTACATTTGATAACGTTTTAATATTATCCGCTTTATTTTCGCTCCCAAAAATAGCTTTTAAACAAGCAGGGGAGAATTCTCCCAACATCTTAATCAAAGCGTCTGCTTTAAAGTCAGATTCTTCGTTTTCCTTTACTATCTTTTCTAGAAATTTCAGATCATCTTCTTTCATCTCATCATATAATAAACCGGCCACTTCAGTCCCTAATACCCCCACGTATCGAATGCTAGCATATATATCATTACCTGTGACCTTGTTCACTTTTTTAGCAGCATCTAGCCTACTTAGTATAGCTTGTTTAATTGCGGGAATATCTTCTCCATCGGCCAAATCACCCTTATCCATCAACTCTGATAAAATTTCACTAGAATTTAGTTCGCCATCTCCATCTTTAGTCAATGTATCCTGAGACTGTTCTGTATCTACTGGCAATGTACTCATAAACAGCTCAAGGTCTTCTGGGTTTAATACGGCCCATTCAGCAAATTTTTTAATTTCTTCTGGAATCTTGTCTGTTTGCTCACCATTAGAATTTAAAGCATCTAAATTCCCCAGCGCGATAGAAAGATCTCTAAATAGTTTATAATCTTTTATAATCTTTTCCAGCTTGTCATATGTTAGCAACTCCAAATTTACATCGAATGTCTTCAGATCTGCCAAAAGTTTTAAACAATCTATCGACTTGATGTAACCATCAGATAGCAAATTATCTGAAAAAAGCGCCTTCAATTTTTCTATATTTTTTAAGACATATAGAATCATATTTATATGGTGTGTTAGACGCACAGCATCTTTTCGGTATTTTT
>NZ_MDTU01000002.1:0-3055 GCF_001720395.1 Piscirickettsia litoralis | reverse complement strand
GAAAAGTCTGACTCTGTTGCCTTGCTATACATTAGTTACTCTAGTCAACAACTGACCTCTCCACAAATTTACGATTATCTCTCTAGAGTCGTGCAACCCAACTTACAAACTGTAAAAGGTGTAGGCAGTGTCAGTATCATCGGGGGTGACCCTTTTGCGATGCGCGTTTGGCTAGATCCTAAGCGTATGGCAGGTCTTCACGTAACAGCTACCGATGTTTCAAACGCTTTAGCAGCTAATAACTACCAAACGGCCGCTGGACAAACTAAAGGGGTATACAGTGTATATAATGTCACTGCGAATACCGATGTCAGCTCAGTTAAAAACTTTAAGAATATTGTTGTTAAAAATAATAATGGCACACTCATTCGTTTAAAAGATGTTGCGAAAGTCAATTTAGGCTCTGAAAGTTATGACTCCTCTGTGATATTCAATGGCAAGCGCGGAGTCTTTATTTCGATTCAGTCAACCCCTTCGGCGAATTCACTGTCTGTCATCAAGAATGTCAGAAAAATTTTACCTTCTCTAGCAAAGGATTTACCCTCTACACTCCATCAAAGTATTGTCTACGATGCAACTAAGTACATTCAAGTCTCCATTAATGAAGTGATTAAAACAATTATTGAGGCTGCTATTATCGTAATCGCCGTGATCTTTCTTTTCTTAGGATCCCTACGCTCAGTCATTATCCCCGTCATTACTATTCCACTGTCGCTAATTGGTGTTTGCTCACTCATGTTAGTTTTTGGCTACTCAATTAACCTACTTACACTATTCGCTATGGTATTGGCCATCGGTCTTGTTGTTGATGATGCCATTATTGTTGTCGAAAACGTCCATCGTCATATTGAGGAGGGTAAAAACCCAACGCAAGCCGCTTTAGTTGGTGCTCGTGAAATTGCCCTGCCTGTCATTGTTATGACGATTACACTCGCTGCAGTTTATGCCCCCATCGCATTTGTTAGTGGCGTTACTGGGGCTTTATTCAAGGAATTTGCTTTAACTTTAGCCGCAGCAGTTATTGTATCTGGTATTATTGCCTTAACACTTTCACCGATGATGTGCTCTAAACTTCTAGTCAGCCACTCCAACAATAGCCGACTGACCCAATGGCTTGATCAAAGTTTTTTGACGCTTGCAAACGATCTATAAAAGTATACTGCAACAAACACTAAATCATCGCCCCGTTATTTTAACATTTGGGCTACTGATCTTAATCGGCATTGTCTGTATGTTTAAAGTGACTAAAACCCAGCTCGCCCCACACGAAGATCAAGGCTTTTTAATTACCTTCGCTTCTGCGCCTCAATATGCAAATATTAATTATGTAGAAAAGTATTCGAAGGAAATTGGGGATATCTATAAAAGTTTCCCATCAATTGCTGATTATTTTATCATTAATACCACTGGAGTTGGTCCATTCCCAAGCCAAGTAACCTCTGGAGCGGTATTAAAACCCTGGGGAGACCGAAATATCACAGCGATGAAGCTACAGCCTCTCTTACAGCATAAGTTCAATAAAATAACGGGACTACAAGCCCAAGTTGCCCAAATGCCAGCCTTACCGGGCCCTGATGGTATGCCCATCCAGTTTGTTCTCACAAGTACCTCAAGCTACAAAACGCTTAATAGTGTTATGGTAAAACTTGAAGCTGCAGCCAAAAAAAGTGGTTTATTTCTTTTTAGCAGCAGCGACTTAAAATTTAATAAACCAGATCTTAATATTCATATTGACCGAGCAAAAGCAACGCAAATGGGTATTACAATGAAGCAAATCGGTCAAACATTAAGCACACTATTAAGTGGTGGCAAAGTAAATTACTTTAGCCTCGATGGCCGTAGTTATAAGGTTATTCCACAGTTACCAGATAATGAGCGACTCACTCCAGACCAGCTCAAACAAAACTATATTAAAACGGCTACAGGTCAACTGATTCCATTGTCTAATTTAGTAACATTATCAACCTCTGTTGAGCCAGGCAGTCTTAATCAATTCCAACAGCTCAACTCAGCAACCCTCTCTGGTTTCCCTATGCCAGGCCATACTGATACAGAAGCACTGAATTTCCTAAAAGCAGAAGCGGCCAAACTCATGCCTAAAGGAATGAACTACAATTTTGCGGGGCAATCTCGTACTCTAATCCAAGAAGGAAATTCATTAATTTATACTTTCTTTTTTGCCTTAATCATTATTTTCTTGGTTTTAGCTGCTCAATTCGAAAGCCTTAGAGACCCTTTTATTATTATGTTTACTGTACCAATGGCTATTTTCGGTGCAGCCATTCCAATGGCTCTAGGTATGAGTTCACTTAACATTTATACTGAGATTGGTTTAGTCACCCTCATTGGATTAATTACCAAGCATGGTATTCTAATGGTTCAATTTGCGAATGACTTGCAAGAAAACAACGGGCTTAATATTCGTGATGCAATTGAACAAGCTGCTGCTATTCGCCTTCGACCAATTCTAATGACTTCTGCAGCCATGATTGCAGGTGTCATACCACTGATTTTTGCTTCAGGGGCAGGCGCTGTTAGTCGCCATGACTTAGGACTTATTATTGCAATGGGATTATTAATTGGCACTTTGTTTACTTTATTTGTGATTCCAACAATGTATACATTTTTAGCGAAAAAGAGAACTTGCTCATCGAAAACACAAACACCTAATAACCCATAACTTAATATTCAAAAAATAATAAAGCTCCTATCCGCTCAGGGGCTTTATTTATATAAGACAGTAACACTATTACTCCATTAAAATAACGATTATATTACCGAGACTTTACTGTTTAATATTAATTAAGCATATGTATTAATAGAAGAGAATATACATATATTACATCATAAAAAATTTAATTTTAAACCTCAAGAAGTTGGAAAATTAAACATGAACAAACAATTTATAAAATCACTAATTGCTTTAAGCAAAGCTAACTTATTTGACCTAGGAAATGCTAAGATTTTAAGTGAAGACCCTAAACTTCAGCGAGCTGTTTTAGCTGCGGATAAAAACAGAGGAATAAATAATTTAGTAAAATCTGGTCAAAGCTTC
>NZ_MDTU01000001.1:3040724-3047478 GCF_001720395.1 Piscirickettsia litoralis | reverse complement strand
GGCCCCTTGGTTCCCAGCAATATCACTCAGACTTTGTTGAGCAGCGGTTATATGCTGACTTAACTCATCCACCACCGCAGCATTGGCAATACGCCCCTGATCTCCCAAAAATAACCCCATACGTTTAGCAAAACTAGACTCACCACGCCCGCCATCACTACCTTCTGCCTCAGTAGCCACACCCTCAGAAGAAAAATGATTGGCAATGCGACCACTATCACCGAAAAACAACCCTACTCGCTCTTGTAATGAAGAAATAACTGCAGCAGAGTCAAACTGACTCAGTGGTTCTGGAACAAGGCTTGTCGGCACATTCACACCAATCGCTGAGCTTAAGTCAGGTAAAGATTCTTCTGAAAGTGTCGGTATTTTAGCTGCGCCATACAAGTTACCCGTATTATTTTTTATAGCGCCCTGCGTTTGAGACAACGTCTTTGTGATCGCACTCACGCTTTGTTGTAATTGGTCAAACGCTGACCCATTAGTATCGCCAGGTAACTGGTGCTTATCCTTTAAATTAATCAATGAGGATTTAAATTGTTGTAAATGATCAACCTTGGGAAAACGATTTTCAATTTTATGGTAGTCAACCAACTGCTGCTGTGATTGGTTAGCCACTCCAAGCATTTGAGATGCCGTTTTATTTTTCAAGTCAGTCGCAGATAAAAAAAGACTGTCTTTATCCATAGGGACAGCATCTTTAATCTTAGAAAGGTGATATTGACATGATTCTAATGGACTAGCAAACGCTTTTTTAGGCTGAACTTCTTGCGACAAAGAAACGGATTCACTCAACTTCTGTTTACTTTTTTCAATAGCATCAGAAAAGTTAGGTACCTTACTTGTCGACCCATGTAAAGAAGCCTGCAATGAAGAAAAATCAGTTAAATTAAAACTCATAATCAATCAAATTCGAAATCAAATTTATAGTCGCCTTCAATATCATTTAAAGCGTCATGATTCTGTTTATTTTCATCATTTTTTTGTTTTTTATTGTGAAAGTCAGATTCAGCTTCTCTTTCACCAGGCGAGTCCCCTTCGATATGGTTGAACTCCTCAAAGTTTTCTTTGTTATTATCAAACTCGCTATCATAGGCCTCGTTATTAGCAACACGTGAATAACTCTCTTTATTAATGACTCCCGTTGTTGGAGAAAGAGAGCCGTGTTCTCTAATAAAGCCAGTTAGCTCATTCGTACTCTTTAACTCGTCACTCTCAAATAAGCTACCACCAGAGACAAGCTTTTCCGGACTAGCCTTATAAATTTGTTCTGCAATATGCCACTCTAAAGTATCTTGGTTACTATCAATTATCTTCTGAATTTTTACATAGGATTTTGAGAGGTTTCTAAAAAATGGTACAAAAACTTCCGGAAAATAGACAACTGGATCGAAATGTGAAATTTTCTCCTGAATATCACAGTAAAACAAAGCTGCTTCAAAAACTCTGTTTTGATTAGAAAGCTCCATACATAGCTCTATTTTTTTGAATAGCTCATCTAATTTTGGAGAAAAATGGCTACCCGTTTTAATTGATTCTATAGGCTTTTCTTCAATAATCTGCTCTGCCTCTTCTTCATTTTGAACTTCAGGCCCACTCTTTGCTTTAAGCAAATAAGATTTAAGCTTGTTAAGCTGAGTATCCATATTAATAGCATCAGGCAAAGACTCTTTAAAAGCTGCTAAGCATAGTAGTGCATCATCAACTGGCTCATTAAGAGTAAGCTTATTTTCATTAATATGATCATTAATTGTATCAAAGACCCAGGCAAGTGTTTTAGTAATTTTTTTGACTTTGCTGATATCAAACCCATCACTTGATGTAAAAGCTGAAAGAGCAGCTAATTGCCCGCTAAGCACTCCCTCAACAATATAGTGACAAACACAAGAATACGAAAGAAGGTCAAGACTAATTTCAATTTCGTCTTGATCAAACTCTTTTAATAATGATTCTAGCGCATCTTGATATTTTAAATCATAGATAAATTTTTCTATTACATCTTTATTCATAATATTAAGTAGGCATAGACTCTAATGTTGACATATAGTGCTGGCTCACAGAATTTGTGATTTGACTCATTTCAGAGTCAATCAAATCAAGGGCCTGCTGGTCACTGAGCCTTTCTCCTTCGTTTTCATAATTAATATTATAAGCACTCAAAATATACTGCTGAATACGTGCGGTGTAATCTTTTACATTATCAAATTGCTCATTCATTGATAGGTGAACATGACTCTTATTCTCTTTTAAAACACGTCTCAACTGACTTAAACCAAAATTTCTTTTCAATCTAAAAAACTCTGATTTTAATCTCATTTGAAATTGCACCTCACCATGGAGACACTCTAGTTGTTCTCGAGCACGATCAAAAGCCTTCTGTAGCTCTTTAGACTGAGTTGTCATTTTCGTTGCAGCATCTCCACTAATTGCTATACTTTGCCTTGAACTATTTAGAATTCTCATACATTCTGATATCTTATCAGATGAGTCTCGACACTTCTTAACAACAGCACTCAAATTCGCAGGGTCATCACTTGGTAAATCTTGCATTTTCGAGATACCTTGATCACCAAACTCTTGTATTATCATCAAATAAATTTTAAACACGTCTTGATAACAAGAAATAGAAAAACTCTCAATCACTAAAGTATAAAGCGCTTGAAAAATGTGGGGCCTTGGCACTTTTTCATCAGTGTTGATAATATGTTTCCTCAATGAGTCAGAAAATGTCTGCTGACTACCATCATCCTGACTCAAACTAGCAAAAGCCCTAACAAACTCATTAGAAAGATCTGAACTTGTCATAATTGAAAATTTATTTTTAAGTGCTGTAATTGAAGCATCAATCCTTTGGAAAACGGGCTTTACTTTTTGGAATGCAGTATAAGCCCTTGCCTCATTATTGCCATTATCCTCACTTTCTGTTATATATTTTGCTAATGTCAAACACTGTTTAGATACAATTTTATTATTTCTTGTTAAAAGCACAGCAATAGACATATAAAAAGTACTTAACCTCCACAACATTTGCTTATAGTCCCTAGCATCGTCAAGACTTTTAATATCCAGCTTAGTTTTTTGCTTGGCTCTAATATCATCAATAACTTTAAGATCATCTGACTCTGCCAAGTTATCTGTATATTCTTTTTTTATTGCAACATCGGCTAAAAAATCATTAATTGTTTCTATAAATTTAGTTGACAACCAATCTTCAGATAAATAGAACTTCTGAGCCAATATCATCTCAGAATTTAAAACATAAGAAACCTGATTAAATTTTGTGAAAAAAGTTTCTTGTCAAAAGCTCAATATTTAATTCTGTAAAACATTCACTTGCAATTTTAACTAAGTTTTCAAATGCAGTATAACAAGCGTCATTACCAATAGGTAAAAAATCTTCATCTTTTAATAAACTTTTCCATAAAGCAATTCTTTTTATAAGCTGATCCATTGACTCATAGTCAAATTGTTGTTCAGCAAGATTTTGCAAATATGAAAAGTTTTCACCTGCGATCCATAATCTATCTTTATGAGTGCTAAGTGACCGACGACTCACCAGTCTGAAGTAGTATTTAAGAGGCTCCATCATCTTCATTACATGAAAAGTATATCGGCTTGCCGAAGGCTTTGTATTACATGCAATATACCTCAAAACAATTCTGTGAAGATTTGTCTTACTAAGGTGCGCACCTGCAATAAAATGGTTATATATCGTTCCCTTTGCAGCATCACCAATCTCATAATCCTTACTAATTCTAACTTTATGGGCACCATATAGCGATAATATTTTTCTTAATTTTTCAAATTCACTATATTTAGTCGGCCTTCTTCCTCTAAATATATTTCTGTTAGTAAATTTCGAGGATTCTTTGATTTCAGGCAAACTATCGTCAATTGCATTCACAGGCATAACTTCAACCTCCCTCTTTATACATCTTGGACATCATACATTTTCACCTTGTCAAAGCCACGGAGCTCACGTTTAGCATTTATTTTTTCGTATTTTTGGTTTCCTATATCTTCTCTGCATGTATTACACACATACTCATTGTGCATCGTATCACTATCTCTTGTAATATGACTATTGCAGAACTTCCCTTGAAAACATACCCGACACGAATGCAATTTAGTTTCACTCATAGACCAGTTTTTACAGTCCTTTCGCCTGCATTCTCTCTTCTTTTGGTGATAATCTATTTTTATATTCCTAAATTTCCCTTCTCTATTTTGTTGATAAATCCCTTCATAAAAATTAGCAGCAGATATTTTTTGATAGACTTCATCTGCTAACTTTATATTAAATTGTTCTTCATCTAATTGTTGGCCAACCACACCTAACTCATCATCATACCCCTTTAGTTTAACTCCTTCGAGCTTAAGTCCCCCTATTTTTCTTAACAATGGATTTTGCTGCCCTACATCACCTGTTGCAGAGGATACTAAGGAGGCATTTTCAAAAATATTTCTTAAGCTTTCATAAAGGTTTTCAGATACTGTTTTATAATAATTTCTCAAACTTGCCCTCAGATTCTCTCCTTGACCTTCTACGAACTTTTTCAATTGATTATTTGTTGATGATGTACTAGGGGAGTCACCACCTTCATTTCCCTCAAGCTGCTTCGTACTCACAGACAAGGTAATTAAAGCATCATCAAAACGATCCTGCTCATCAAAAATACCTAATATGCTTAAAAAATTTTTCTTACTTTGTTTTGCTGACGAGTAATAATATCCACGTATTGCTGACATTTTTATTCCATCTTTATACAGTTTTAATTGCATTTGCACTTCCTGAGCACGAGAATTAAAAGCAGTAGTTAAATCTCTCATATGCAGGCCTAAGCCATAAATTTCACTTCTAAAATCACCATAGCGCTCTTCTTTTGCACTATTAGTCAACTTTGACTTATATGACTCTGAAATATTTATCATTAATCTATATGCATCCCCACTGATATTATGAATATCATTTAACAGTGCTGAGCAATTACTACCGATTTCTCCAATTCTAGAATCACCAAACTCTTGTATATAATCCCTGTAAAATATCATGATATTATTCATAGAAAATAGAACCATTTGCTTCAGAATTAGGCTTGCTAAATCATCATAAAGATTTGGGTGCTTAGACATATGCCCCATAAATGTTTTTCTAAAGCTATCACTTGATTTAAAAATACTCTGCCCAAAACCTTGAGATTCACACTCAACCTTTAGCAAGTTTACTATACTCTCTTTAACATCATGGTCTTCTGCTACTTTTTGAACACACTTTAAATAGCGCTGTGCGTCTGATGCTTTTATTTTCGTGCTATTTACCTTTAAGGCACCACTAATACCAAATACTGTACTACATAGAGAAATATAATTGTTTGCCTGCCCTAACTGCACTTTAATTAGTCTTTTGCTTTCGGTAACTAGCCTTTCATTTCTTAAATCTAAAGCCTCGTCATCAACCGCATCAATTTCTGGGTTGACATATTCATATGCAAGCTTTTTGCCCTCATAAATTTCTTGCTTCTGACTACTATGAGCTAGTATGTCGCGAGAGGTTAAAAATTGCTCTGCTGAAAGAATTGATGCTTCGAATAAGTTTACCGCCTCATCAAGCTTACAAACTAAAGCTCGGGTACAAAATTCAACAAGCAAACGCTCTAAGTGTTGATACCCCCTTTTGAAAAGCTCCTTATACATCTCATTAATTCCATCATGCCCTAAAATTTCATACTCTTGAGGCTTTTCAGCATTCGTTTTTGCTTTGACACTCGTTAACATCCACCATAAATATACCCTCGATGCTAATAGATCCAGGGTATAGTAATCGATATTCATGTATGATAATTGGTCAATGAATTCATAAGTTTCACCGACAAGCCATAACCTATCTTTATAGTGCTCTTCGTAATTTAGCTTACTATTACCATTTAGTTTATTTGACCATTCATTTAATACATTAAGTAAATCTAGTGCTACAGGGGCAAATGCAGTTGATACACCTATATTAGAATATGAAAGTATCGGCTTCCTTTTTAAGACACCTCTCAAGTTCTTTCGAGTTAAACTAGGATCCATTACTAATTTTTTCGGCCCAAGTATAGGGAATGCTTTATAAGCTGCATCAGTATTAATCCTAAATTGCTCACACGACGGCGAAACATTAGCTGCTTCATAGCAAGCGAGGATCATTAATAGTTTTTCTTTTTCTCCAACCGAGCGAATTTTTGGGTACCATTTCATCCAGTAAACTCGCTTTGAACGAATCCCTGTCCTTGAAACTTTTTGGGGCAACTGCTTCCAACAATGATTCGCCAAAGCTAAATCTTCATTTATTTGACCGCTCTCATCTTTTCCATTAACAACCTCGGATAATTTTTGTAACATTACCTTCTGAGCAAGGGATTCAGCCCCACTTTTTGCACCACTTACAGCTAAACTTGTTACTGATGGAAATAACATCCCCATAAAGCAGTCCCTCTTATTAATCTATAATATCTATACTTTAATAATCGCTAAATCATTCCCATCTGAAATGGGGTAATTTAATAAACTTAATTTTTTATCTTTTTAATATATTCAAATTCATAATCTTTTTTTATAAGCAGTGCTTTATAACCACTTCGCTCATTAAAAATACCTTGGTATTTATCATGATCGATTAAACTCGCACCAGAAAGTGATCTGGATATAATCGTATTAATTCTTGACGGAGAGCATACTTTAACCTGTTTAATGTATTTTTCCTTCATGATCAAGA
>NZ_MDTU01000001.1:3036690-3038707 GCF_001720395.1 Piscirickettsia litoralis | reverse complement strand
AAACTGTATTGTTCTCGACATAGTAATCAATATGAGAAAATTTATTAAGTTTACGTGCCAATTCAATAAAGATTAACCCTGTTAAATTATTAAATGCAATAGCAAAGTTGTCATGGCTGTAAGAAAGCAAATCACTATCTGTATTGTCTACATCAGTAACTAGTGCGTAAATTTTAGTAAGCTGTTGTAAAAAAATGAATAGGATGGCACTGCACTAAATTTTTAGAATTTACCAATAAAAACTGCACCTCATTAATCAATAATTTAATAAGGCTACGATAAGAAGGAGATGAATCAAGAGAATTTTTTCTTTGAATAAAGCTTTAGCTCTTGTATTAAATTTTTTTGTAACTTGCTCAACTTTATCAAAACACTGTGTAGCAATAGATAAAGAGGGAGCAATAAAACTATCATTAACTTTAAAACCACCATCAACTTTATGATCAAGGTCAAATATTTTCATAGTAAACTTAGAACTAGGAATAATTCTATCAGACAATAAAGCTTTTTCTTTTAGCAATGTTATTTTACCATTTTCAGTATCCTGATAAACATCTTCATTGCCAATTAAATTAAGATAAATGCTGATACGCTCTTTATCAATATCATTTAAATCAAGTGAGTTAACCGTGGCGTTTTTTCCAATATCTATATACTCTCCTTGATAAGTTAATAAACTTAACTTACTAAGCTTTAAGATTCCCAGCTGCATTTCTGCCTCACTCCAGCGGATATCCAACAGTCCATAGTTTGGGATGCCATAACTGGCATTCCCAAATTTCTGTTGAACCATTAAATACTCAGTCAAGCATTCAAAATGTTCCGGATAAAGATATTGATCATTATACCATTTAGGTCTTAGCATAGTAATCAGCCAAAAGTTACGTCTTTTGCGATATTCAGCTGATTAACCCGTTGCAGTGCATATTGGTTCGTATAATCAGCCATGTGGTGTCCAGTAAAATCAACAAAAGTATATAAACTCCCATGTACTTCATAGTGCAAATCATTTTTATGTACTTGCACAATAATTGGCTTTTGCGGTTTTACCGATTCAAACCACGTACTCGACCCATCGGTTGCATCATAGGATTTACATGATTGCTGCTTATTAGGCTCATCAAAACTAAAAACAACCGTTGTTTCTTTAGCTGAGTAGCGAATCTCCTCAAGCTGGTTAAATACATCCTTATGAAAGTAACCAGACACCCTCACATGGTGCTGACCAATTTTATTATCAGAAGGAATCTTCAATGCAGTTAACACGAATTGAGACTCACTAACCGTCGTTTCTCCCCCCGTTCATAGGTAGGTACATTTTTCGGATGGACTTTTCACCATTAAAAGTCACTTTAGCAAAAAAAAGCACGGGGCTGTAATTGTAACTCTTGGCTATTGGAGCCAGAAGTTACAGCCGCATCAGAGTTTAGATTCAACCCTAAATACCCATCAGTGATATCCCATGCATCAACAAGTTGACCAGACATAATGCCTCCTTATTAGTTTAGCCGTCTAGACGTGTATCTATTTTTAACTCAACATTCAGCCCTTCAAACTGAATATGGGGAAGAACAACAATACTGCAGTTATACCATCCTGCTTTCCCATCAATTTTATCCACTTTGATTTCAGCTTTCTTAAATGGGAAAAATGAAACAGTAAGCTCATCAGGGTTAGAAATTAATGTAACATAATTACTAATCCACCCTTCTAGTTTTTGCTGTATGTATTCAGCACCTGCAGTTGTTCCAATATCCGCTCTCATCATCGTTCTTACATAATGAGCAATCCGACAAATCGAATAGGTATAGGCTAAATTTGCTACCATTTGAGAATTTTCAGAGTCATTTGGGTCTTCAAATTCTTCAACATATTTTAATGACTGCGTACTAAAAAAGCAGGCATTTGATGTGCCTTTTTCATAAATCACAGGCATAAATCCAGCATTTGCAAACTCTAACTCACGATAATCTGGGATCATAAACTCAACAGGAGCCTTAATCTCTTCTTTACCTCG
>NZ_MDTU01000001.1:3011441-3036562 GCF_001720395.1 Piscirickettsia litoralis | reverse complement strand
CACATTAAACGTCGGTGTTGCTAAACCTTCGATTAGCCCCCCACCTTTAGGGCCGCGGATTTGCTGGCACCAACCATTTAATTCAAAAGCACGTGTTAAGTTTTTTCGCAAATAAAATGGCAGAATTTCCCCATAAATAATCCTGATCATCAAAGTAATTCATACCTTCTTTAAATGTCTTTAGTGCTTTCCCTGCGGGGTTAGTTAGTGGGTCATAAGGAACTCGTAACAAATAACGAGGTAAGGTTAAACCAATATAAGTTGCCTGCTCTGTTTTTCTAAACTTATTCCATGCGCCAAATTTAGGATGAGATGTGAGCCCTTCTAAATCAGTAATTAGTGAAAGTTCTTCAATTGAGTTGCAATCAAACAATTGTGGTGATGCACTACTTACAAAAGGAGCATGTGAAACTGTAGCAACCTTGCCCATTGCAGATAACCAAGCGATATCTTCAGGTGTCCGAGTAAACTCATATAAACCAATCATTGAACCATAAGGCTCACCACCAAACTGGTCATATTCTTTTACATACACTTTTTTAAATAGATCAGCCCCAGTGATGTCAATACTATTACAATCAAAGTCCTCTTCTAGCTCTTCTTTTGTAACATCTAATAAATCAATCTTGATATTTGCCTGAAAATTGGTATCTTTGACCAAATCATCAATAGCAACCCAAGTTGATTCTAACGTCTTAAATTTAGGATGAGCTAAAACTTCATTAACCTGCTCTGAAATTAAATTATCTATTTTATCTAAAATATTTTGAATGAGCCCCTTATTAAAGCTTTCTAGGTTTTCAGTATTTGCAAATAGTAAGCAAAGACTTGCAACCAGTCGCTCCTCATCAGTATAACTTTTACCAATGACTTCAAAACTATCACCTTCAACAAGAGATTCATTTTTGTAAGATGATTCACTCAAATTCAAAGTATTAAATAATGCATTGATATTTGTTGCTTGTTGCACCTGAGCTTCTGCTTCCATAGCTTCCTCCTATTACTTAAACTTTAAATTTTTCTAATTCAGGCAATGTTTTTTTGAAAACTTTCTAATTCATCTTTGTTTTTCACAAGCTCAAGAATAGTGCTACGAAACCGCTTGTTATTATCGACATATGATTCTAGCTCTTTCACCATTCTCTTCATAATTAATAGTGATTGAATCTCTGGAATTTCATTAGCAATAGACTCTGGCTTTAATGATTTCATTGAATTAATGGGTAGATCCACACTAATTATTGGCTTTTTAGCAGGATTGATTTTATTATCGATATCAATTTTTAATGACATCCCCATATCTTTCATCAATGAATCTAGTGAAGCATTCGCACCAATTTCACGGATTTCTCGCTCATCTAAATCAACTTGGCGATCTTTAGAGCTGCCTAGAGAAAGATCCCCCATAACAAGCAGTTTAAAAGGCAATTCTTTATCTTTTTTCTTGCCATTCACCTCAGTCTCATAGTGAATTTTTATTCTTGATTTTGGAATTTGGTCAATAATAGCCATAAATAATACTCCCATTAAGATTAATTATTTAATATAAAAATAAAATAAAAGTCTATAGTAAAAACATCCTATAGTTTTTGACCAGGAAATATATTACTATATTTTCAATTTACTGTTTTTCTTACCTTGAAAGGGTGTTATCTCCTATCAACAAAATCTGTATAGCACAGCACCAAGCGCTTTTTAAACGCATAGAAAAATGTTGAGAGTTTTTGAATTGGACAAGGAGGCCGGTCACATAATTATTCTTTTTATTTTCCATGAATTCGCTCCCCTTTTAAGAACGCCTATAATCTATGGCCAACTTAATCAGTTATCACTTTTATAATTTCTAGTTATATTTATTGATTAGCATGGTCTTAAACTAGCACTGTTCCATCAGATGGTCAACATAGATATTTATTTTTATACCCATAAAAAATATAGACAAAGAAAAAATTTAAATAATTTTTATCATAGACACAGAATGTCGAATAATTTCTTAACACTTAAATTACAATAAATTAACTTTCAAGCCATTTTGACACAGAATTCAAGGTCAACAAGGCTAAAAATACTTATTAAAAATAATAATCTATCTTACTATACTTTTTTTATTAATCCTCTATATGGGAAAATAATAAAAATTATGCAACACCTCCAAAGTAATCCTCACAACACCCTAACAGATTGGCCATTCAATTAATATTAGAAGACTTCGCTTTTCAAATCTCAATAGTAATACTTCAACACTTCTCAACCCCATTGGAGTCGGCACTAGCAATATTTTCATAAAATACAGGGAAACATTTTATTTCAAGTAATAACCCACTAAATAATCCATTTAAGTAAGGCGCTGTGGATAGAACCCTAGAAAAATAGTGTCTAATGGACGAGGAACTTTTATAAGGAGGCCAATATGAAAGCGAACCTACTAGATAAGATTGCCATTATTTTAGTTGTAATTGGCGGTTTAAACTGGGGACTTGTAGGCCTATTGCAACTTAATCTTATCACGTTGATTTTAGGTGACATCACCGCCTTGGTCAGGATTATTTATATACTTGTTGGCGTTTCAACTTTATGGGTGATTGTGCGCGGTTGGAAATGCATTTTTGGTGGCTGTGGCACAGGTGAGAAATAACAACTAAGGGAGGGTACCCCCTAGCTTATTGCTTTGATTGGTATGGATTTTTATGCTTGATTTTAATTTAATTGACTAGCAGGAATCTTTATGGCTTCTGACTCCCAAAGGTCTTCATCAAAGAAACTCATCACCGCATTTTCAAGCTCATCAATACTTTCTTCTGGAATCGACTTGCCTTTAGTCATCGCAAAGGTCTTTGAGAGCTGAATTAATATATTTTTTAATGCACCGACCTGAGTAAAAACCAAAGCCTCAAAAACATCACTGCCGGAGTCCCCATGCTGCTCTTTATACTCACTAAGTTGCTCATAAGTAACACGATGCAGAGCGTCTGCCATTCTTTTCGCATATTTAGCGGTCTTCACTTTTTCAATTAATTCAATCACATCATCACTTTGATCGCTCATGCTATCTGTCACTCTTTAAATAAATGGAATTTCAAGGAGTGTTAATACTATCACAGCTCCATCGACCAGAGCCACCGACTAAATGCAGAAAAATAACAACAAAATGAAAAATAAGTGATTTTAAATTTAACTCAAAATCAATAGGTTAAAATATATTTAACAGACTCAATGAGTTAATCGAGAGTTTAACTATATGAACTTAAGCAATTGCAACCAAGCGCTCTAATTGAGCACGTGTCATATGCTTCCATTTCTCAACCTGCTCACCTCCAAACGGTTTTACGCCATAAAGCTGTAGCGCCTTACCCATGACCTTAGAGAACACCGGAGCTGCGGAAACACCACCATATTTACTAAAGCGGCCATTTTGAGGATTATCAATAAAAACAACAGCGGCAAACTGAGGGTTATTTAAGGGAGCAATCCCTGCAAAAAACGCATCAAATTTATCTTTATAAAAGCCATTCGGTCCCACTTTATGGGCGGTCCCTGTTTTACCGACCACTTGGTAATTTGGCACATTCGCTAAAATCCCCGTTCCCCCCAGGCTCGACCACAGTGTGCAGCATATTTAGTATTTCTCTAGAGGTTTTTTCCTTAATAACTCGGTAACCAATAGGTGGTTTTTGGCGCTTTAATAACGTCATTGGCAGCTCAATCCCGTTATTGCCGATTGCTGCATAGGCGCGTGCGATTTGTAAAGGCGTTGCTGTAATTGCATAACCAAAGGTCATCGTCGCCCAAACAAAAGGGCTTGGCGCATTAGACATCGTTGGCACATAGCCCATACGCTGCCCTGGAAACTTCACTCCCGTCAGCTGCCCTAAACCAAAATCACTATACGTCTTATAAATATTTTCAGGCGGAAAAGATAAAGCAATCCGTGAAATTCCAACATTACTGGATTTTTTCAACACGCCCGTCGCTGTTAATTGGCCAAAGTTGGCATCATCACGCACACGATGATGCTGAATATAATACCAGCCAGGAGAAGTATCTATGGGTGTATTTGGTGTATAACGACCACTATCTAAGGCCATACTCATAATCAACGGCTTCACTGTTGATCCCGGTTCGAAAACGTCCGTTAAGGCTCGTGCACGCACACCGCTACTCACTCGATCACTCAAATCATTTGGATTAAAGCTTGGTACACTGACCATTGCTAAAACTTCACCCGTATGCACATTCACGAGCACAACCGTCCCAGATTCAGCTTTATTTTCTTCTACAGCTTGCTTTAAGGCTTGATAAGCTTCAGTTTGCAAGCGAATATCAATACTTAATTGCACATCTTGACCACTATGTGGCGCTCTTAGCTGATCAAGTTTTTGAATAATTTGCCCTTTACCGTTGACCCGAACTTTTTCTTTACCTTCTTTATCCATTAATGTTCGGTTATGCTGTAACTCTATACCATCACGGCCCTGGCCTGAAAACCCGGTAAAGCCAACGATCTGTGCAACGCTCGCACCTTGTGGGTAAAAGCGTTTAAAAGACGGCACAATATAAACACCAGTAATTTTCGCAGAGGCTAATTTTTTTAACCATAAAGGGCGGCAGGTCACGCTGCCAAAACCAATAACGCAAATGCTTGTGGGAACGCAGTATCTGCCATAATTCACGCTCATTAACTTCACCCGGTGCAAGCGCCGCAATTTTAGCCACTGATTTTGGCTGTTTCAGTAAGGTCACAGGATCAAGGACAATAGAGTCAACAAGACTACTCACCGCTAACGGCACACCATCTCGATCTAAAATCATGCCTCGATACGCATCAACATTAATAAAGCGCGTGCTCTGTGTCTGCCATGCCCGCTCTAAAAAGGGTCGATCTATCGATTGTAAATAAATCAGTCGCGCAGCAACGGCAATCGCCACACAAGACAATAAGCTAAAAAGTACCCAAAAGCGACCGCGCAATGTCATGACATCATTGTTTTCATTATTATAAAAGGGCCAGTATAATCGCTCTGTTTTTAAAGTACCAGCCAATCCTTTGACTCATAGGCGCTATTCATAAAACCCCCATAAAAATCAAATTAAATATTATTTATAAAAAGCAAGTAAAATAGCGAGATTAAATTAAAAATAAAATAGGGTTTTCAAAAACCCTACCTATAAAAATTTAAATTATATTTTTTAATACTTCAGTTAACTTTAATCAAGCAAGCTCAATCACTGCGTAATAACGACACAGCATTAAACCCTTTGGCTTTGAACTTCACCTCGATGCAGCATTAATGTTCTATCCATTTTAGCGGCGACCTCAGTATCATGAGTCACTACAATAAAGCTCGTGTTAAGCTCACGATTCAAGCTTTGCATTACCTCCATCACCTGCCCGGCGGTCTCCTGGTCCAAGTTGCCAGTCGGCTCATCCGCTAATACACACACGGGTTTAGTCACTAAAGCCCGAGCAATCGCCACACGCTGGCGCTCTCCTCCTGAAAGCTCACCCGGCCGATGACTGGCGCGATGGCTCAAACCCACCTGATCTAATAATTCTAAGGCCTGAGCCTTAGCGACTTTTGTTGTTTTTTTCTGTATCCACAATGGCATCATCACATTTTCAACCGCACTAAATTCAGGCAACAAGTGATGCAGTTGGTAAATAAAACCTAAATGCTGATTACGCCAAGCCTCAATTTTTCGACGACTCAAAGATTGTAAAGGCTGACCTTTCACACAGACTTCACCTTTACTAGGCTGATCCAAGCCACCTAATAAATACAATAAAGTCGTTTTACCCGAACCTGAACTGCCCATAATGGCCAAAGATTCTGCCGCTTTTACCTCCAAGCTCACCTCTTTTAAAACATCAACTGTACGATTACCATCATGAAAGCTCCGCCCTAGCGCCTTACAACTTAAGACAATATCCTGGTGATTATCTAGGCTATTTTTCCCTTTATTACTCATAGCGTAATACCTCCGCAGGCTGAATACGACTGGCTCGCCAAGCAGGATACAAGGTCGCAATAAAACTCATCACCAATGCCGCAACTGTAATGTGAATCACATCTGGCCATTGCACGTCTGAAGGGACAAAATCAATATAATAGACACTCGAACTTAAAAACTGCACATGAAATAAATTCTGAATAAAGTTGACAATTTCTGTCACATTAAAAGCCAAAGCAACACCACCGATCACACCCAGTACAATGCCCATGCCGCCTGTAATCATGCCTTGGACAATGAAGGTATTAATAATCCCTCCAGATGACATTCCCATCGTTCTTAAAATAGCAATATCCGCCTGCTTATCGGTCACTAGCATAACCAAAGTAGACAACATATTAAACACGGCAACAGCAATGATCAGCAGTAAGATAAAAAATCATCATCGTCTTTTCCATTTTCAATGCTTGAAATAAATTCGGGTTTTGCGCTGTCCAGTCCATCGCATTCATGCTTGGCGGTAAATTATGCTGTAAGGCATTCACCACCTGAGGTGCTAGATATAAATTATCCAAACGCAACTGCAACCCTGAAACTTTACCCGGCATATTAAAAACACGTGCAGCATCTTTAATATTCATCAAGGCATAAGAACTATCAAATTGATAGCCAACATGGAAAATGCCCACAACGGTCACCTGCTTTAACCGCGGCAAGAAACCCACTGGCGATAAGCTGGCACTCGGTACCACGACCAGTAATTTGCTGCCAATACTGACGCCTAAGTTCGCAGCCATATTCTGACCTAAAACAATGCCATAGCTTCCAGCTTTTAAATCACTCAACTTTCCTGAAACCATTTTGCTGGCAATTGGCAATACGGTTTTTTCTAATTTCGGGTCGATTCCTTGCACTAAGGCAAAGACATTTGAGCCATTGGCACTCAGCATCCCCTGGCCATTAATCACCGGTGCCACACCAGTCACATGATTGAGCTTAATGAAGCGCTCTCGCCACATCGACCATTGACTTAAACCGCCATCATAACTTGACACTGTCACATGAGGAACCATGCTCAATATCCGCGTCTTAATCTGTTGATCAAAGCCATTCATCACCGAGAGCACGGTAATCAGTACAGCCACCCCCAGTGCAATGCCTATCGTAGACACTAGGGAAATAAAGGAAATAAAGTGATTCTTACGCTTTGCTCGGGTATAACGTAAGCCTAGCCGTATCGGTAATTGCATCAATTCAAGCGACTCTTCAAATAATTAAAACAAAGAGCATAATAACCCGATATATACAGGAGAATAAAGCCTCGCTATAATTTTGGCCTCAAGATGGGGAGAACACATGCAATACCAGTTAATTCCAGAGTGGGCGCCACAACAAGCGGTGATGATCACGTGGCCACATATTCACAGTGACTGGGCAGACACAATGAGAGAGGTCGAGCCTAGTTTTCTTGCCTTAGCCAAAGCCATCACTGACCACCAACCCCTCATCATTACTTGTTATAACCCTGACCATCAAGCTGAAATTACTAACAAACTTACAGCGTTTAACATTAATCTTAACCAGGTTCAGTTCTATACCATCCCGAGCAATGATACTTGGTGCCGTGACTATGGTCCCTTATCAACACGAGATATACACCAAAATCAAATTCAGTTAATCAGCTTTAACTTTAATGCTTGGGGTAATAAGTTCGCTAGTGATCTGGATAATCAAGTAAATACCAACCTTGCTAGACAAAATGCCTTTAACCCTCACCGAATCACTGATCATCCACTTATTCTTGAAGGTGGCAGTGTCGAAACTGATGGGCACGGCACTCTATTAACTACTCGCCGTTGCCTGCTGAACCCAAATCGTAACCCCAAGCTATCAAAACGAGCAATAGAGGCTGAACTTAAAACCACACTCGGCTTTCAACGGATCTTATGGCTAGATCATGGCGAGCTTGTCGGTGATGATACCGACGCCCATATCGATACTCTCGCCCGCTTTTGTGACCCGCATACGATTTGCTATGTTCAGTGCACCGATAAAAATGACCGACAGCACTTTGATGAACTGGCTAAAATGGAGCAAGAACTAAAAGCATTTAAAAACTGCCAAGGTCAGCCTTATCGGCTTGTTCCCCTCCCCCTACCTCATTGCTATCGTGATGATGAAAGCAATGAGCGCTTAGCGAGCAGTTATGCCAAATTTTTTAATTATTAACGATGCCGTACTCGTGCCGACTTATCGAGTCCCAGAAGATAAAGTCGCTTTAAATACATTACAAACTTGCTTTAAAAATCGAAAAATTATCCCCATCGATAGTCGCCCTTTTATCGAACAAGGCGGCAGCTTGCATTGCCTCACCATGCAGATTGCGGCGACCCCACTATCACCCTCATCATTAGAGATATAACTATACGTTTCAAGGATACCTTCATGACCACTCAATCAATTCAAGTCGCGCTGATTCAGCAACAAAAATCAGCAGATGTTAAACAAAACATTGCGGATTGCTTCAAACATATTCGTCAAGCCGCAAATAATGGTGCTCAATTGGTGCTCTTGCAAGAGTTACACAATTCGCTCTATTTTTGCCAAACTGAAGATGTGAATTGCTTTGATCTGGCTGAAACTATTCCGGGCCCAAGTACGAAGGCTTTAGGGGAACTTGCTAAAGAGCTGAATATTGTCATCGTCGCCTCCTTATTTGAAAAGCGTGCCACTGGGCTTTACCATAATACCGCAGTTGTGTTAGAGAGTGATGGCAGCTTAGCAGGTCGCTATCGTAAAATGCATATCCCTGATGATCCTGGCTTTTACGAGAAATTTTACTTTACCCCGGGCGATTTAGGCTTTAACCCTATTCAAACGAGCTTGGGTAAGCTAGGCGTACTGGTCTGCTGGGATCAATGGTATCCAGAAGCCGCCCGCTTAATGGCACTCGCCGGTGCGGATTTATTGCTTTATCCAACCGCCATTGGCTGGGATCCAGAAGATGATAAAGCTGAGCAAGAACGTCAACTGAACGCTTGGACTCAAGTCCAAAAAGGCCATGCGGTGGCGAATGGTCTGCCGGTATTAGTCACTAATCGCACAGGTTTTGAAGCCTCTGCAGATCGCCAAGCTTCAGGGATACAGTTTTGGGGCAATAGTTTTATTGCCGGCCCGCAGGGAGAAATTTTAGCTCAAGCTTCTACTGACCAAGAAGAGATACTCACGGCCACCATCGACCTGAAACGCAGTGAATCGGTTCGTCGTATCTGGCCTTTTTTGCGTGATCGCCGTATTGACGCCTATGAAGATTTAAACCGCCGTTTTCGTGACTAAGATTAAACATATCGAACCCATTAGACCAAACGCAAGCCGAAAGGACCTGTAATGCCCACGATCAAACGTAAAGCCATTTTTAGTATTATCATCTTAGCTGTGCTTGGCTATATCTTCACAACGAGCTACGTGGAGCATATTGCCGATCAAAAAGCAAAGCAATTAATTAAAAATATTAAGTTGAATACCCCGGCTATTTTAAGCATTAATTATGCAAAACTCACCGCCAGCCCGCTCACCTTATACAACAAAACAGTCGCCGTTAAAAATATTGTTATCGTTTTTAAAGACCAGCCGGATAACCCGCTCATTATCGGTCAACTTTCATTAATTTCAGCGGATATAACTCAAACACAACAGCTTGGCTATTTAAAGTTCGCCTTTGAAGATGTGCATTTCAGTCAAAAATTTCACGACAAAAATCTCCCGGCGGCTTTATTGCAATATGGCTTTTTCCGCCACCTTGCCCATTATCTCAACGGTAAATCACCTTATTTTTATGGGCGCTTTAGTTATGATGCAAAGGCCAAACAAGTTGAAATCGTCAATCAAATCACACTAGAAGGCGCAAACTATTATCGTGCTCAAGAGCGCTTAAATCACTTTAACTTCAAATTACCCCATCAACCAAGCAACCTTGGCTCATTAGCAAGTGACTTTTTGCATAGCGCAACAAAAAGCCAGCTTGAGCAGTATTCAGTTAAGGTCCGTATTCCAAACTTTATTGTCCCTACAACACTACAACAATCCTTACCCCATTATATCGGTCGCAGTATTAATAACAGCGATTTTATCGGTCAATTTAATTTATATAAAAATAGAGAAACCAATCAACTGATTTTCCGCAAAGACGGCAAAGAAGTACTAAGAACACGCGTTCGTCAGACTTACCAAACACCGCCCCCATTCAGTTATGGCCGCCCCCCCACATTAAGCAACAATCATGGCAAGCTGATCAATGCAACCGTCAGTTTTCCTCCCTTGGAAAAAACATCAACCCATTTAACGGCTGACCAAAAAGCACGCCTTACTCAAGGTAAAGAGCTCATTGAGTCACTACTTCCAGAAAAAAATATCACTCGCTACCGCCAAGCGCTGCTAAGCTTAATCACCGGTCGACAAATGATTAAACTTGAGTTCACACCTCAGCAAAAGCCAATCAGTGCTTATCAATTTTATCGTCTACTCGCACGCATTGGTCGTTTAGGGTTACAATACCCCAAACAACCTCAAGCCACCTTACCACAATTAAAACGCACAATTTCACCCTGGGTTGATGATATTCATGTCTATCTCCCACCGGTGAAAGGCAGTTAATTTTTTTATAACGATAAGGCTGAAATATTGAACATGAAGCAAATCATCTCCTCTTTACCACAAAAAAAAGGGCTTGTGAAAACATACGGTAATGCAGAAGGTGCAGCCACAGCATTATTAATCGCAGAAGCCTTACAACAACATAATGGCCCAGCATTAATCATTGCCGAAGATACCTTAATGGCAGATCGTTTAGCACGTGAAATTCCCTTCTTTCAGGATGAAAATGATCAAGGTCAACCCAAGCTACAACATTTTCCTGACTGGGAAACCTTACCCTATGATCGCTTCTCAGCGTCAGAGGAGATTCGCTCACAGCGAATTAAAACACTTTATGATTTAAAATATCAGACCCAAACACATTGCATCACATCGATCAACGCTGTTTTGCACTATATTGCTCCTGTCGATGCGTTACTAAAATCAACATTAATGATGAAGGCCGGCGATGCGATGTCTCTTGAGAACTTTCGCCTTGCGCTGACTCAAGCGGGTTATCGTCATGTTGAGCAAGTCTTCGAGCATGGTGAATATGCCTCACGCGGCTCACTGCTTGATATTTTTCCTATGGGGGCAGACACTCCTTTTCGTATCGACTTTTTTGATGATGAAGTCGACAGTATCCGCACCTTTGACAGTGAGACTCAGCGCTCCATCGATAAAGTCAGTCATATTCAATTGCTCCCAGCCTATGAGCACTCGGTTGATGATGAAGCCAAACGCTTATTTCGCAATCAATGGCGTGAGCGTTTCAGCGGTGATTTAAATCGCCACCTACCTTATCAAGATCTTAGCCAAGGCTATGTCCCTGCGGGTATCGAGTATTACCTGCCGCTGTTTTTTAAAGAAAGTGAAACCTTATTTCATTATTTGCCGGATAATACATTAATTATTACCAGTGGCAATTTACAAAAGGCCATCGGTCAATATTGGCAAGAACTCTCCAGCCGTTTTGATCAATATGGCCATGATATCGAATACCCCTTGTTAAAACCAAATGAAATTTGCCTAGACGATAATACTTTCTTTAGCCAACTCAAAAATTTCCCGCGCTTACATGTACAAAACGAATCGATACAAGAATCAGCCGGACGTTATAATGTAGTCACCAATGCACTCCCTAATATCGAAGCCAATGCCTCACTACAATACCCATTCACAAACTTTAAAAGTTTTATTCAAGAAAGCACTCTCAACTTAAACCCTAATCAAAATAATGATACCTATCGAATTTTACTCTGTGTAGATAGCGCCGGTCGCCAGGAAATTTTACTTGAGCAACTAAAACAACATCAGCTCAAACCCAGCCTAGTTATATCTTGGCAAGATTTTTATGACAATAAGAATAACAATGATACTAAAAATAATTTTGCTATTACCGTGCACCCACTCACTGAAAGCGTCAGTCTAGCTGAGCTTGGCATTAGTATTATTACTGAAAGTGCCTTATTTGGTCAGCATACCACTCCACAAAGTCAAAAAGCACGCCGCGTCATCGATCCAGATACGATTATTAAAAACCTGACAGAGCTTAACATTGGCGATGCCGTTGTGCATATCGAGCATGGCATCGGCCGTTACTTAGGTTTACAAACAATTGAAGCCGATGGGCAGCCGGCTGAATATTTAACCCTAGAATATGCCGGCGAATCTAAACTGTATGTCCCGGTCACTTCCTTGCATTTAATTAACCGCTATACCGGCGCGGCTGAATCTGCTCCTGCTTTAAATCGCTTAGGCACCGAGCAATGGAGCAAAGCACGCCGCAAAGCCATAGAAAAAGCCCGTGATACCGCGGCAGAACTCCTCGAGCTCTATGCTAAACGTGAAGCCCAAAGTGGCTTTAGCTTTCCCGCGCCTGATGATGAATACCAGCAATTTGCCAATGAATTTGCCTTTGAAGAAACCGAAGATCAGCAAAAGGCAATCATCAGCGTTAATGCCGATATGCAAAACAAACGACCAATGGATCGCTTGGTCTGTGGCGATGTTGGCTTTGGTAAAACAGAAGTCGCCATGCGCGCAGCATTTCAAGCAGCAAATAGTGGCAAACAAGTAGCGATTCTTGTCCCCACAACGCTCCTTGCCCAGCAACACCATCAAAGCTTTAGCGATCGCTTTGCCAATTGGCCAATTAAAGTCGGTATACTATCGCGTTTTCAGTCATCTAAAGCCCAAGGTATTATTAAACAAATTGAAGGCGGCCAACTGGATATCATTATCGGCACTCATAAATTACTGAGCGAGGGCATAAAATTTAATAATTTGGGTTTACTTATTATTGATGAAGAGCATCGCTTTGGTGTCCGCCAAAAAGAACGCTTAAAACAAATACGCAACAATGTTGATATTCTTGCCCTCACTGCAACACCGATTCCACGAACTTTAAATATGTCAATGGCTGGAATTCGAGATATGTCGATTATTGCCACGCCCCCCGCCAAGCGTCTTGCCATCAAGACCTTTATACGTGAGCGCCAAGATAGCTTAATTCGTGAAGCGATTTTGCGGGAAATTCTCCGTGGTGGCCAAGTGTATGTCTTGCACAATAAAGTCGAAAGTATCGAGCGAATCGCCACAGAAATTGCAGAATTAGTTCCTGAGGCCAATGTGAATACAGCACACGGGCAAATGCGTGAGCGCGAACTTGAAAAGACCATGAGTGATTTTTATCATCACCGTTTTAATGTCTTAGTTTGCACGACCATTATTGAAACAGGCATTGATATCCCATCGGCAAATACCATTATTATTGATCGGGCTGATCACTTAGGTCTTGCTCAATTACACCAATTGCGGGGCCGTGTGGGTCGCTCTCACCATCAAGCCTATGCCTATTTGCTCACCCCTCATCCAAAATCCATGACTAGCGATGCAAAAAAACGCTTAGAAGCGCTTGCCGCAGCAGATACCTTAGGAGCTGGATTTATTTTGGCCACCCATGATTTGGAAATTCGCGGTGCTGGTGAAATCTTAGGCGAAGGTCAAAGCGGACATATTCAATCGGTCGGCTACAGTCTCTATATGGATATTCTCGATCGTGCAGTAAAAGCCATGAAACAAGGAAAAACCTTGAGCCTAGACGATAAACTTAATGAGCAAACAGAAATTAACCTCCATGTTCCAGCATTAATCCCTGATGATTATATGCCTGATGTGCATATGCGTTTAACACTGTATAAACGCATTGCTAGTGCCGAGAATAATAACGCCTTGGATAACTTACAAGTTGAGATGATTGACCGCTTTGGTTTACTGCCAAAGCAGTGCAACACTCTCTTTGCTGTCACTCGCTTAAAATTACAAGCCCAAGCCCTCGGTATTCGAAAGATTGAAGCTAATGCAGCCCAAGGTAGTATTATTTTTGATAAAGAACCTAACATTAATACCGCAGAGCTTATCTCGCTTATACAAAAGCAAGCACATATTTATCGCTTAGAAGGCGCAGAGCGACTAAAATTTAAGGTAAATATGACAGAGTATAAAAAACGCTTAAGCACTGTTGAAGATTTGCTCAAAAAATTAGTTGCGTAATTTCATGATTCATACATGGAGATCACGATGAGAAATCAAGGAAGATTTTCTGCCATTATTGCCAGTCTACTGATGATCTTCTGGACTTTTAGCCACGCAACATCACCGCCTAACAGCTCAAAAAATAACTGGTATAAGGTCGAATTGCTCATTCTCGAGCATAAAGGCAACATTGATGAACAAGGCCAGCACGTTGTCCCCCTCACCTTACCCAAGCAAGCGATCCATCTTAATGATCACCTGACAACCACAAATCCACACTGGTCCCTCTTACCTGCCAGTGAATCTTTCAAACAGGCTTCTCTGCGAATTGCCAAACACCCTTCTCGCTATCACATTCTTTTTCGATCAGCATGGCTACAGGATAATTTTCAAAAACAACCTCTCACCATAGAAACAGGTGATAACCTAACTCCAATTGCCGTTGCTAAAAAAGAAGTCATCGTATTAAAAGGACCTCTTTGGCAATTGGAGGGCAGTTTGCACATCAAAAAGCAACGCACTTTCAACACTCACCTGAATTTTGCATTCCGCATGCTTAGCGCTCAAGACCAACTTGTTGAATATGACATTAATGAATATCGCAGCCTAAAGCTCAATAAAATTCACTATTTCGACAATCCCGCCTTTGGAGTTTTAATGAGGATCAGCAAGGCCGAATCGCCAAAAGAAAAGGCTATCACAGAACCAGGGTTCGAGCACAGCACGTAATATCTACTCTAAAAATGTATTCATCAATTGAGTTCTTTGATAGGACCAGTGTGTTTTTAGTGAGAGAAATTAAGTAGCTGGAATAGTTTTAATCTCGTCAACAAACTGTGTCGACTCCTTAAGTTTGCTTGGCTTATTACCTAAAACACATTGAAAAGCATACAGTTTGTCTACCTCATTGTACTGTGGAGAGTTACACTTGACTTTAATTCCGCTAGAAATAACCTCAATCTGGGCACTACCATAAAGCTTAGCGTCTAACATTAGGTAACTGTTCAGCATATCTTTGCGCTTCACTGCTAACTTAACGACAGAAAAACGCCTGAGGCAATCAATTTTACTTGTTACCCAATGAACCTCAGAGAATTTGTTCTTTTTAAGTTCTAGGCTTGTAGGTGCGATATAGCGTATGCACTTGGTCTGTGTGACATCAAAGTGAATACTCTCAGCTAATTGATTAAGAATTGTCATCCGGTATGAGTTAGAGCGCTCTGCTAAAACAGGTATGCTAAAAATCAGTGTTAGTACAAATATATAGCAACGATTCATAGGTTATTTTACCCAAAAATCAATGAGTGCTAACTATAAATTATAGTTTTTAATTTTTGAGCTTAAGCGGTTAAGTCTACTGCAAATTTCACACTATTTTCATCAACTTCTTAAATTCAAGGCTTGAGCTAATTTTTTAACTTTAGCTTATCCCGCTCATTGCTTTATACCTCACATAAACTCATTATAAGTCATAAAGATAGAAATTATTGGACCGAAAAAATAGCGCAAAAAAAATTTAACAGCGTGGATAAAGACCACTGAAGGCTGTGCACTGTAAAAGTCAACTCATCCTTGAGTCTCGACTATTGCTAAATAGGTTCACCTAGTATTAATAGCCACCGGCCTTACCAGAACCAATATAAGTAAATGATCCTTTAACGCCAAAAGGCTGGAAAAATGCGCCAACGCCTGATTCTTTATCGGTATGACGCATAAAGCCATTCCAATCAGGCGGATCAATATGGCAAATTTCATCGTATTTACCTGCACCATCCAGCTGGACATTGCGACCATAGTGCGGTCCATCATTCGCGACCATCTTCATCATTGAAAAGACAATGCGCCAATCTGAATTTTGCTTACTGATCGTGCAAGCAACATTTGCATCTGGAATCCAACCGCCTGCACCAAAACCCATCGTACTGCCTTTAATCTGATGCATATCGACTTCATTATGGATATCAGGTTTCGCATTTTCATCCATCGTTGGCATTGGTGACATCGTTACAGGTTCGATCCAAACAATTGCCGCTTCCACCTTGTTTTGATAAATTTTAGGCTTAGCAATGGGATGATCCCCTGCAAATGCAGGCAACATGGGTAAACACCCCAAACCCACCATAGCCAGCTTAGACTTACAGATTTTTTTCATTGTAATACCTCGAAAAATTAACCGGGAGTAATAATGTGTTGTCTTATTTGTTCAACTTCTGACATTGGCGCATGCCCTAAAATAGCCGGCCACCACAGATACAGCATCATGCCGATATTGATTAATACAATACCCATTGATATTGTTCTTTTCAGTGTGTTCTTATTCACCCTCCTTACGGTCTGCCACGTTAATTGCAATGTCCACAACATGCTTGCTAACAGCATCAACAACTTAATCCACATGGCAATATCCAACGACATCCCAAAATCATGATGCATGACCTCGAAAAACTTACCGCACAGACCAATCACAATCGATAAAGTAGCAGTCGGTATATTTTGGTAAACAAGTGCTATGAATGTATTTTTAAATGTATAAATTTCTCGTTGACTGTGGTGGGGCTGAATAACCCAAGTCGCTAAGCTAATAATCAAAATTGAAGCCAGGCCAATGATTAAAGAATAAGCCAGCATGTAAACAGTGACAAAACTCACATCTAGCCAACTAAAGTGCTGGTTCCAGGTTTGCGAGCCCAACCATGAAACCGCCGGGTTGAAAATCCAAAAGCTGTTATGATTAATAAACCATGTGCCGATCATCTGGCGATATTGCTCATACTGATTTAAAATCAACCATAGAAAACCACCTGCCGCAAGACCTGGACTGAATAAGATAAAAACAATTTCTGACCAATTTGGCTGAGAATTTAATATATTATTAACTTCTGTACCCGCTTTTCTTTTATATAAACCTAGCCCGGCTTTTTCTTTACCATAAGCACATTGACCACAGCTAATACAGTTACTAGTATCTGTTTTGTAACGTAGATTATAATCTGTCGGACATAAGCGCCCTTCAACATAATAACTTTTATCTTTTGGTAGTTTAGGAATAGCTTTATTCGCTCTAAAATCAAGCATGCCCAACCTTGAAACCACACCTAAAATTTTACCAATTGGACAAAAATAACGACACCAAGGACGACTCTTATTTTTACCATAAATGAAGCCGATAATAATCGCCAAAGCAAAAATATAAAGAAATAGCTTTGCTAACCCCGCAGGGTCATCTCTGACATCAAGTGTTTGGCCTAATATGGTGACGATAATAAACATGATAATAAGCCAACCATTCCACTTCATCCATTTTGGAATCGCACGCTTAAAACCAAATTTTCCAGCCCATTGCGATAATGCGCCCAAAGGGCACAATATACCACACCAAAGCCTGCCAAAAGGAATCACAGAGAACAGGCAAACACCATACCATAAGCCCCAAAACAAAAATTGACTTAGCAATATCCAATTAGGAAAAAATCGTATCACTTGCGCTCGGTCGCGTAGTAAAAAGAGGAACGATTGTTAAGACAAGAAATAACACCAGCATTATAAGCTGGAGATATTTAATCTTACTTTTATGATCATGAAAAAAACGTTCCACTTTTAGTAAGCGAGTCTGATGATTAAACTCGCCTATTGCTTGGCCCTCTTCATTATGTTTGTTATTAATTTTGTCAAACTGGATATTATAATAATTTGCATCAGACTCTATCATGATAATGGTATATTTACATTCAGGCAGAAGCGGCTGATTGCGTTTGACTCAATAGTTTTTTAGCCAAATAAGAAAGCAATAAAGACAAGCTGCTATAAAACTGCTTAATAAATAGCAATCCCGTTGAGGCGAGGAAAATAATCAGAGCAATACCATATTCTTCACTCGCTTGAGCATGAATTAAGTTGCTATTAAACATCCAGTTCACTGGAGTAAAGCCAAGCAAACGACTTTCTTGAAAAGCATTAACTGCATTACCAATACACATCACTGCCAAAATAAAGATCAACAAGGGGGTAATGTTAAAGATAAACCGATTGACTATTTTCCAGCGTGTTGACGATGTTTTATGGAGCCAGAATATCGCCGCTAATAAAACCACTCCTGCGATTAACCCCGCGAATGTTCCTGCTTGCTGCGCAGTATCCCCCTGAAAAAGGCTGTAATAAAATAAAATCGTTTCAGCAAGTTCACGAAATACACTAATAAACGCCATAAATCCTAATGCCGCCACACTCATTTGATGCAATGCATTGTTCGGTTTAAACGTCTCAAAGTTAACATAAAGCAGCATTGCCATCGCAATTAAGCTTGCAAAGGCCTCACTTAATTCACGACCTTGACCAGTAAATAGCGAATGAAACCAAATACAACCAGCTGCTAACACTAAGCCAGCAATCAGTGCAGCGATGCAATTTTTATAAACAACAGGCAATTTATCTTCTCGACCTGATTGCATAAATGCCGAACATAGCATAATAATCACAAGGAGTGCTTCTGTACCTTCTCGCGGAATAATCCAGAATGAAGATGAAAATGCCGCATAAAAATTGCCATTGAAAATCATAAAAATCATACACCTTATCTAGGGCCTAAGCATGCTGGGTTAAATACTTCGCTTCTTTTTGAACTTCATCACACATATTTTTCACAGCGGTGCGAAGTTTTGCTATTTTCTGGGGAGTTGGTGGTGGCGTAATCAGTAATGATAAATTATGAAAATCATCTTCGATTCTAAAAATCTCAGCCGGAGAAACATAAGGACGGTACTTGATCTCCATAATGGAATCATAGACATCCCAATAAGCGCTTTCGGATATGTTATAAGCTTCTTTTATCTTTTTTTCCTGGTAAAGTTTGACGCTCTTATCAAGCATCTGACAAACTTTATTAGCCTGGTCATAATAGAGCGTCGGCTCACCTGCATATGCAGCCGTCGCAACAGTGATGCACAGTGGCAGCAAAAGCTGACATAGTCGTTTTTTTATCATTAGTTATCAAATCCAACATTAAAATCATGTAAAACGACCAAATCATACAACAAATGATAATTATTATCAAATGGTTTTATTTATCATAATAATAATGGTTATTGCAATATATAAAACAGAGCATTCATTTAAAAACAGCGATTAATTATTGATCTTATAGCCCTAAACTTTAATAATATCAGTAGTAATGAAGTCATAAAACAGGTATCTATTCCTAAACTCCTAAAAATATATTTATTTATCAAAAATCTAGCATTAAAGGCGTTGTAGCAGCAGATTAACAACCGAATGCTTAAAAACACCTTCCTCCGGATTTTTAACAATCGCTTGCACTAAACGCTCAAAAAATCACCTCACTACAGGCCTTGGCATCCATTGATATCGCACCTGGAGAAAATAATCCAGCAATCATTGCTGATTCACTAAAGCTGCGAACAAAGTTAATGTAATCTTTTGCATAGGTCTGCGCGTTACCATGCTGCTGATAAGCGGCATAAAATGCATTTGTACCTGACGCTATTTTTGCTACTTTAACCTGCCAAACCTCGGAGCACACAGGCGCTAGATACTCATCTAATGTTCGAGGAACCACTGGAAAAATATAGTCATCATAGACATGCTGGCTCAATATTTTCTCTGCAATCATCCCTTTTAGCACACGACGCATCACAGTAAATAAATCAGCGGCAGAGACGCTAAGCTTGCCCTGGTCATCGATTTCACTAGCGAGGCCAGTTACAAATAATAACCCACCTACTTTAAGCTCCTTACTTCGTGCCGAGATAAATATTTCCCAATCATCGGCTGCTTTCTTTAAGAGTATCTTTTTAAGGTTCGCATCAAGTTGTGATAAGAATAAGCCATCGCCATAAGGCACTTCCGGCTTCGCTGTGAGCCAGTGTACCGCGGCAGAGCTTATCGCAATATCAATCGAAGAATCCATCACTGCTTGGCCAAAAAAATCTATTCGGCACCAACTTTGGTAATGCAATGATCTCTGGTAAACGAAGATAACTTTCTTTATCATTGTAGAGTGCCTTACTTACCTCATTAAAGTCATTGCTTGGCAAATCATTATGCATAACTTCAAATTTCGTAACGTTAAAGCTTTTATTTAAATGGTGGATAATCGCCTTTATATTAGCAATTGAGTTAGCACCTGTACTGCAGCCATAATCGACTAAATGCAAAAACTCATTCTTATTTCTATCCTTAAACCCAGCGCCTGTCAGTGCACCTAGCAATACCTCAAGATACTTCCTATTGTCATCGCGTTGAATTTTAGAGTTTTGGTTATAATCCGAACGCATTCCTGATGTTGATGCCATACTCAATTTTCCTTTTTAAATAATTAAACCATATCAATTAAATGCAGTCTGAAAACAGACAACTAAAATACGGATATTTCCCGTAATTTAGCGATCACAGGCAACTTCAACCCGATTATCGATAAACAGTGAAGAAATTAAAATAATGACAGCAAATGTAATCGATACCAGCATACCGCCGATAAAAGCCTGATCATAAGAAGCTCTTAAGTAGCTCAATAATAATTCAATATTTTTTATAGGTTCAATTTTTAAACTATGGTTATAACCGGCCAAAAGTAGGTGATTAATCGAATTACTACTTAAATGCGACCAATCAGACACCGAGCTGATATAGTGATGAATGCGACTTAAGTCAATACTGTTGACAACCATGCCCATCATTGCAAAGCCAACAGCGCCTCCTAACTGCCTCATCGTATTTAAAATACCCGAGCCTTGACCGTGCTCACGCCGGCTTAAAGATCCCATTGCCCCTAAGACTCCCCCTGGTACAATCAGCCCCCAGCCACAACCAAATAAAAGCATTCCCCCAACAAGGTTTGAATGTGACTTTTCTATAACTCCATATAAAATCCACGCATTACCGATTAAAAATAATATAGCCCCCAACCTCACCGGTAAGTGTAATCCATATTTATCGACCAAACTGCCACTGATTCGAGAGGTCACGCAATAAGGCATTGCTGCAGGTAATAAGTATAAAGCGGCATGAATGGGTGAAAAACCAAGGGAATACTGCATCCATAGTACCCAGAATACCATTCCCAGCGCACACCCTTGTGCCAAAAAGCAAATTAAATTAGAGCATAAAAATGTTTTACGCTTCAGCAGTGCAATTGCTAAAACAGGTGAAGCCACTTTCTTCTCAATGACTATAAATAAACTCATCAAGATTACAGTTAGCGCTATACTGATATAAAAAACTGGGTTTTGCCAGCCTAATTGCGGTACTTCCATCAGTGCAAAAACAACAAGCCCCATGCTAAGAGCAAATAAGATGGCACCACTAAAATCAAATTGGGGTGACGCATCTAAAGAATGAGGTGCTTCTTTTTGAGGCAATGCTTTAATGAGTGAAAAAATACAGATTAAAGAGAGTGGTATATTAATCAAAAAAAGCAGCCGCCAACTCACTAACTGAGTTAAAACTTCCCCCAATCAAAGGCCCGATACCAAGAAAAACCGAACCACAACCAACACACAGACCCAATACTTTACCGCGTTCGTCTTGAGGAATATAACGAGAAATTAAAATAAGATAAGTCGCGAAAGCTAAACTTCCTCCAATCCCCTGTATCACCCTACCCACAATAATCAACCACGCCGATGAGCAAACGGCAATTAATAAAGAAGCTAATAAAAAGATAATAACGCCATATAAGTATTGCCTTCTAACACCTAAGCGCTCCGATAAATAGCCGCAAATCAGCAATAGCATTGATAAGGTTAAGGTGTAAATATTAACCACCCACTGCAACTCAGAAGTTGTTAAGTGCAATGATCGGCTTAACTCTGAGATCACAACACTCAAACCCGTTTTATCAAGAAAGATCATTGACAAAAACGTTGCAATAGAGATCACTAAGTAAAACTGGGCTTTCCTACCAAGCATCATCTCACCTTACCACTAAAAATCGAGTGCTACTATATCACCCTTTCATAGCTTAACCAATAAGTTCAGTCTGGCTTTACTTAAGCTTAGTTTTGAGCCTATTTGAGAGTATTAGCGTAATGCAGTATAGATTAATTTAACGTAAGCCTAACAAATGCTAGCTTGAGCCGTCCCCGATTATAGACAAATAAATAACCACCTCTCAAGCCATAAGAATCTCGATGGAAAAATGCCAAACCACCCAATACAGAGGGACAGCGTAGTATGTCATTACCAAGGAAAACTGTTGGTCTAATTGAATGGGGCTGTCAATCATTCAGGCATCGGTATCACTTTTCTTGCAATATCCATATCAAACTTTAGTTGGGTTTCTAAATAGTTCATAAAAACTTCGCGTGCAATCTCTTTTTGTGCATCTTCAGTAGGACTTTCTAGCCTCATTAAGAACTCTTCATAAATATAATTTCTAAACTCAACCGGCGAATATTTTTTAGAATTATGAATATTATGGCTTGCATCATAAAGCAAATCGATACATTTACCCACTTCTCGATCACACACCGAAAAGACTAACTCGCACAATGGCTCACGATGAAAGGACTCTACAGCCTCTGAATTTCCAGCAGACTCTGCTGCGAACTTTGCTAGTGATTTTTTCTGTCTGGTGAACATAACTTATTCTCCTTGTTCTTTTATAGATGTAGATCATTTTACTTTAAATAACCACTTTCTAAATCATCATTAAAAACAAAGCAAAAATATAATCTAGCAAGCCACACAATCTACATCACAAATGAGCCTCTCACACCGAACCACTTTCACTCAATAGAAGCACAACCACAACCCAAAGAAAGTATATTTAAAATATATATAAATAAAAACAGACAGTTAAAGAATATCTTTCATTAGCACGACCTCTCTTGTAAAATACTCTCCGAGTGTAACACTTGCTTTAATTGAGCACGAAGAGACTTAGGCGATAATGATGAACGGTTCAGCCATAGAGCATTTTGTTTTTAAAGATAATTTATTAAGATTGCTTACCTTATATTCCGTGATCTTTTTGGGCTCTTTAGGCTACTTTATCGTCATGCCCGTCTATGCAGAGCTAATACTAAACCCTTTACATAGCATCTTGCCCCAGCATTTGGATATGCCAGCTCGACGCATTATATTTAGCCTGGTCAGCGCCTTTGCGCCTTTGTTAACCTTATGTATCGCACCTATTATCGGCCACCTATCTGACCGCCTGGGCCGCAAGCAAGTCTTATTATTCTGCTTATCTTTGGCCCTCATCAGCTTCTTACTGCCGATTACAGCGATCTTTATGGGTAGCATCACATTACTATTTATTAGTAATGCAATTAACAGTGCGGCCTCTGCCAGCCAACCTATTGCTCAAGCTGCACTAACAGACATTAGCACAGGCCGTGCAAAAGCCTATTTAATGGGTCTTTCGGCCTCCAGCATGACCGCAGCGATGTCATTTGGCCCTGCCCTTGGCAGCTACCTAATAAAAATTAGCTTCGATGCAACTTTTTGGTGTAGCGCACTTTTTACCCTTATCAATATCATTCTCGTCTACCTGACTTTTCCCCATAAAGCTTCAAACTCAAATCCATTGATATCAACATCAATAACAACCCATCCCCAACAAGAAAAAACAACCTTTTTCGCATCATTTAAGCAATGCTCCTCCCTGGCAATCACCATGCTTGCCCTGGTCTTTTTATGCCAACTCGCCTGGAGTTTTTATTATCAAAATATCGGTTATACCGTCATTAGCATTTGGCACTTATCATTAAGCTCTACTGTCTATCAACACATCATGCTTACAATCGGCATCAGTATGATTTTCTCACTATTGGTGCTTTATCCACTGATCATCCGTATTATAACGATTAAACAATGCCTAAGCTTATGCTTAACTCTCTTTGCTCTCTCCATGATCATTATCAGCCTAACCCATGCGCTTTGGCTCTATAAAATAATGATTATTCCGCTTTCAGCTAGCATAGCAATGGCCTATCCTTGCTATATTGCCACCTTATCCAATGCTTTAAGCAAGCATCACCAAGGCTGGGGGCTTGCACTTGCCGGTGGCTTAATGGGAATCAGCTGGACGGTCAGTGGCTCTTTAAGTGGTATCATCGCCAATATAGACCTTAATTTAGCCAATTGGCTAGCGGTTATCGTGATCATTTTCGCTTTATTATTACTCCTAAAAAATGATAATAAAACCCAAGAAAAAACAGCATGAGTTTAAAACAATTATTAATCAAACACCGTGATCAATTTGGGCCTATTCTGCCCGAAGACCAACAATTTGGCCGTGCTATTATTATTGACTGTAGCCAACCTCTGCAGCCCAACTTAAAGCGCTTTCAAGACTATGAACTCGAAATCGGTCGTTATGCCGAGCAACGTGTTATCTATGATGACTACCAACAAGACGAAAAAAACTATCGAAATATTCACTTAGGCATTGATTTAGGAGTCCCTGAGTACACCTCAGTCTTCACACCATTTGAAGCTACAGTGCACAGCTTTGCCGATAACAACCAACCAGGTGATTATGGCCCTACGATTATTCTGCAACATGTTTTAGACAACCACATTTTTTATACACTATACGGTCATCTAAGTCGCCAAAGCTTAAAGTCACTGCGCACCGGCTCCGTTATCAAAAAAGGACAGTTATTTGCGACTATCGGCTCTGAGAATGAAAATGGCGGTTGGCCTTCTCACCTTCACTTTCAAGTTATTCATGAAATAACAGATGACTGCCCAGGAAATTATCCAGGGATTTGCAGCAAACAAGAACTCGCTTATTACCTAGAGCAATGCCCAAACCCAAATATACTATTAAATCTGCCAGCCCTAAAGGATGAGTGATGAAATTATTTATTTATCAAGCCGCATCACACAACCCACATTTAAACCTCGCCTTTGAAACTTATTTACTCGACAGTGCACCCACAGATGCCCATATCTTATATTTATGGCGCAATAGCGATGTAATTGTGATTGGCCGCTCACAAAACCCTTGGTTAGAATGCCATACTCGAAAAAATGGCAGA
>NZ_MDTU01000001.1:2995936-3011009 GCF_001720395.1 Piscirickettsia litoralis | reverse complement strand
GCACTGTTTACCATGATCTAGGTAATACCAATTTCACTTTTATTTCTCCAAAAAGCTCCGTAAACAAAGAGAATAATTTTAGTATTATTCTAAACGCTCTTGCCAAACTCAATATTCAAGCACATTGTGCCGGACGAAACGACTTACACGTAAAAATAAATAATGAAATTAAAAAAATTATCTGGCAGCGCCTTTTATAATAATAAAACCCACCACTTGCATCACGGCACATTACTCGTTAATGCATCAATGAGTAAGCTTGCAGACTATTTAAACCCAAGCAAGAAAAAGCTCATGGCTAAAGGTATTACTTCAGTCAAATCCAGAGTGAGCAATTTAACTGAGATTAACCCCCCATATTCATCATGAAAATTTAAGCCAAGCAATTATTTCAGCCTTTCAGGATGCCTATGATAATAGTGCGAACAAGGCAGTCACAAAACCCATTAACCTAGAAGCAATTAATCAATACCCAGGCCTTAGCACGCTCTATCAGCACTATAAAAGCTGGGAATGGTGCTACGGTAAAACATTAAGTTTTACCCATAGCTTCGAAAAAAAATCTTTCATTTGGGTTATTTTCAATTCAGCTTGTTGTCAAAAGTGCTCAAATTCAACAGGCTGAGGTCTACTCAGATTCACTCAATATCGATATTATCGATAAAATCAAATCCTGCTTAACCTTCAGCCCTTACTCTGCACAAGCAATGCAATCCATCTTTTACCCAATAACCCAAGAGTTTCCTGAGGAAGCACTTGAAATTTCAAGCTGGTTATCAAATGAGCTGCAATAAAACATAACCTATTACAGCCATTTCACGCCTCTTAAACTAAATTTAATAAAATTAAAGCTTTACTATTAGGCACCAACACCACAATCAATACAACGTGCCGGCGGTAACGGCCCCATTTGTAAATTGTGCAATAAATCACGTAAAGCTGTTCTTAACCCTTCTTCGATCACCGGATGATAAAATGGCATATGCAACACATCAATCACAGTTAAATTGCTTTGTATTGACCAAGCAAGTAAGTGTGCCAGATGCTCAGCACTTGGACCAAAAATTTCGGCACCTAATAATCGACCGGTACCACACTCACCATAGACATGTAATCGCCCTTTATTCACTAGCATCACTCGGCTACGACCTTGATCTTCAAACGAGACTTTCCCTACTTTAAATTCAATAGCACTCTCACTTAACTGCCGATAAGATTGACCAATAATCGCTAATTGAGGGTCAGTAAAAGCAACACCTAAAGCGGTATGACGTTTATGTTTAAAAACTTCAGGGAAACGCCCAGCATTTTCACCAGCAAGCTTGCCTTCATCCGCAGCTTCGTGCAGCAGTGGCAAATCACCGCTAGCATCTCCAGCAATAAAAATATGAGATTTTCCACACTGCATTGATAATGAATCATAAATAGGCACACCACGAGAGTTAAGCTCTAACGACGTGTTTTCTAAACCTAAATCATATACATTGGCAACGCGTCCGGTGGCTGCGAGTATGTACTCAAATTCACGAGTTTGCTCTATATTTTTATCATCAATAAATCGAATTGCTACATTATTACTATTTTCTGTAATCGCTAAAACATCTGCTTGACCATGAAAGGTAAATTCATTTTGAAAGGTTTTTAAGGCATATTGATTAATATCTGGATCTGTAATCATGCCAATTACATGATTACGGCCAAATAGCTCAATATTAACGTTTAAGCGATGTAACGCCTGACCTAATTCAAGGCCAATCACTCCAGCGCCAAACACGGCAATAGATTTGGGAAGATCTTGCCAATAAAACACATCGTCATTGGTCATCAAACGCGAACCTGCTGCTTTTAACTCTTCAGGAATATAAGGCTGCGAGCCTGTTGCAATAATGATACGTTCAGCCTGAACAATACGACCATCTGCTAAAATTAGCTCATGATCATTTTTAAATTTAGCTCGCTGCTGAATTAAGTGCTTTGGATTAAAGCCAGCAACGGCTTCTTTAACAAAACCAACAAAACGATCCCTTTCATCACGCACTCGCTGCATCACGGCCTTACCATTAACACGCGCAGGATTTACTTCTAAACCAAAACTAGATATTTTCGTCATTTTATGGCAGGCATTTGCCGGAGCAATCAGTAATTTAGACGGCATACACCCTACACGTGCGCAGGTCGTGCCATATTCTCCCGCTTCCAATAAAGCAATATTTTGTGTAAATTTACTCACTTCTCGGTAAGCGGCCATGCCCGCAGTGCCTGTCCCAATGATAGCGAAATCAACAATCAGATTACTTTCCATGCTAATTTTCCTTGTCAACTGAAATAAAATATAAAACGTTATAAGTCCAAACTTTACTCAACCCTAGCTCATCAAGCAAAACAAAGGTTGTTATTCTCACAATTATATACACCCATATCACTCCAGCACAGCAGTCATTGGTCACACAACAATAACATTGGGTTTTTCATTCCACTTTCCCATGCGACCCTTGAACACTTAGCTGGTAACTCTCCCTTCACCCGACTGGCTTCAGACCCTTCTTGGCCAGAATAAAGATCACCGATTGCCATAGTGAATCCAGGCAGTTACAATGGTGGTTTTTTGAGGTCATTGTGAGCACATCGACAAAAGCAACTTGGTTTCTTATCCTTGTCACCGTCATGTGGGGCCTAACATTTCCATTAATTAAAAGTGCTGTTGATACGATTAATCCAAGTGCATTTGTTGCGATTCGTCTGATTATTGCAGTCATTACTTTTTTCCCCTTTATCTTACATAAAGTACCAAAAGTCACACCAACAATTATTCAAGGGGCGCTCCTCCTCGGGTTTTTTGAATCCTTATGCTACATCTGCCAAACCATTGGTCTACAAACAATTAGTTCAGCCAACTCAGCTTTTATTACCGCTTTTAGCGTTGTGCTCGTTCCTTTTCTTTCACCCTTATTTGGCTTAGGCAAACCCACTAAAACAGACATTTTTGCTTCGGTTATCTGCTTATTGGGCATCTTTATCTTAACGGGTGCTAGAGTATCTCATATTGGCTCAGGAGAGCTTTGGTCTTTCGGATGTGCCTTCACCTATGCACTTTCCATTTCTTATCTACAACGTATCACTCTTAAAATCAAACAAAATATAATCTTACTCGTCGGTTTTCAAATTCTTTTTGCCATTCCATTACCTTTGATTGTCTCACTGACACAACCAGCTCATCTCACTCTGACACCAATACTAATCATTGCATTGATATTCTGCGGTTCATTTTCAACCTGCTTAACTTTTTTCTTGCAAAGTAAATATCAAAATAAAATAAGCATTAATAAAGCCGCTTTAATTTATGCCTTCGAACCTGTATTTGCAACTGTATTTGCTTATTTTATCAATGGCGAGGCTATTTATGAAAGCACAATCATCGGCGGGTTATTAGTTTTCACTAGCTTTATGGTCTCCCAATACGCTCACCTTTTTGAAAAAGTATGGGCGCGCACAAAAGCTTAATTTTAATTCTATTTCAATAAATAAAATTGATAAACAAGCAAAATATCATCATATTTTATTTTATATGTGAAATATTCTACTTTCAGTGGAACAAACAAACATTATGACCTACGCTTTAAATGAAACATGAATGAAAACAGTGTGTTATTTATAGGGGACTTGCCATGCGACTATCAGCTTTAATTCTTGCCAGCCTTATCACACTCCCTGCACTTTCTTTTGCTTCTACCAACATCTCAACGCAATACGACTATAAGGTTACAAAAATAAGCGCTGAATCACAAAATAACAACCCGATACTTAGAGGAAAACAACGAGTATGGTTTAAAAATATAGAAACTGCCGAAAAGTCTTAATTTCAAACTTCACTGAAAACCAGCATGCCCGTGATAATACAGCGGGCATGGTTATGTCATGTCTGACTCTTAGTAAGGAACAATCATTCCAACTTTCGTGCGATGTTTAGTCACTTCCACAAAATAACCTTCTGATAATAGTTGCATGACCTGCTTCAAGTTTTGCTGTAACTCCGAAGAAGAAACACGAACAACCTGTTGTCCATCCATCTGATATTGGATTTTTTTGACCCCTTGCTTATCCAACCGACACCTCCAAATTAGAATTATAGTCTATGCCTGCGAACTAAGGCTCAAAAACTAAATAAAGTATCGCATTCAATAAATAAAAACAGCAAACTCTAAAATTTAGCCTTAAAAAACAATACAATCGTATAGATTATGTCGCAAGCACGATAATCTTATAACACTTTCCATTCCCCATATATAGAGAAAACACCCACTTTTCTATATATGATTAAGGGGTTAACACAGCTCAACAAAAGGCAAAATGATCTAACTAGCAGATAAATATAGAAAGCGCCCGTTCAGAAAACCTTAATTACCCGATTAATAGTCTGGTTTTCAACAGCAATAAACTCTAACAACTCTGAAAACTAAAATCAGGGCGTTTCAGCCCTGCTATGCAGCTATATCCCCATATTACCCAATGAAATAATGATATCCCTCACCGTCTGTACCAAACGCGGATGAGAGTTTTCAAATTCGACCACCGAGCGTTCCAATGCTTGCGCAGATAAATCCAATAAGTCCTCATTTTTATCATCTTTTAGCAGTTCATGAGTCGATGCTTGGGTAAAATTAGCAATGCTACGTGCATTATCTTTGCTCGTTTTTTCTAGGTCTAGCAGCTCGGCACGCAAGGTCTTTGCGAGTTCAAGTAACTCAGCTCTTTTTTCATCTGACAATTTTGCACTTTCTAACTGCTTTTCAATTTTATTCAATGTATCTTGAATCATTGCTACCTCTATCAATTTATCTATTATTTCTATTTATTTTTCAATTAACTCAATTTTGTAACCATCCGGGTCTTCAATAAAAGCGATTACCGTTGTCCCCCCCTTTAACAGGGCCAGGCGCGCGAGTGACTCGCCCACCCCCAGCATGGACTTGCTGACAAAACCGATGAATATCATCAACTTCAAATGCTAAATGGCCAAATGCAGTCCCTAACTCATAATCTGATTCATCCCAATTGTAAGTTAATTCCAATACCGTATGATCATTTTCTTCACCATAACCCACAAAAGCTAATGTATAACGGTACTGCTCATTATCTGATCGTCGCAATAACTTCATGCCCAATATCTCAGTATAAAACTGGATAGACTTTTCTAAATCAATCACCCGGATCATAGTATGCAAAAATCGCATGGGTTCCCCTGTTTATTATCAATAATCACCTTAGGGCAATTCGTTTTTTATTAAATGCTCAGCAATCTGTATCGCATTAAGTGCTGCGCCCTTACGCACATTATCTGCAACGACCCATAAATTTATCCCCTTATCACAGGAAATATCTTCACGAATACGACCCACATACACCGCATCCTTCCCAGAAGCATCTGAAACAGGTGTTGGATAATCAAAGCTTTCTCCCACACCATCGATCACTTTAACGCCAGGCGCATTTTCCAAAAGTTCAAGCGCTTTAGTTGCAGTAATCTTTTCTTTGGTTTCGATATTTACCGCTTCTGCATGACCATAGAAGACAGGAACTCTAACCGCCGTTGGATTCACTTTAATCTGGTCATCCGCAAAGATTTTTTGCGTCTCACGCACCATTTTCATCTCTTCAAAGGTATAGCCATTATCTTCAAGTCGATCAATATGTGGCAATACATTAAAAGCAATTTGTTTAGGGTAGACCTTCGTTTCAACTGGCTTTGCATTTAACAAGCTCGCTGTTTGATGCGCCAACTCTTCTAACGCCTGCTTACCCGTTCCAGAAACAGCCTGATAAGTCGCCACATTAATACGCTCTATCCCAACCGCATCATATAATGGCTTCAAGGCAACAACCATTTGAATCGTTGAGCAGTTTGGGTTAGCAATGATATTACGCACCTTATAGTTTTTAATCGCCTCAGGGTTCACTTCAGGAACAACTAAAGGAATATCATTCTCATACCGAAAGCGTGAAGTATTATCAATAACGATCGCTCCAGCTTCGGCTGCTTTCGGTACATAATCGTGAGAAATATCACCACCCGCAGAGAAAAATGCAATATCAACCTTGGAAAAATCAAACGCGTCTAAATTTTCAACAGCCAGTGACTGATGACCTAACTCAACTGTTTTCCCTACAGAACGCTGACTCGCTAAAGGATAGACTTTATCAACAGGAAACTTACGCTCAACCAGTAACTCCAATAAAGTCTCGCCTACGGCCCCCGTAGCTCCAACAACTGCAATCGAATATTTTTTCATTACCGCCCACCTCGTTATATTTTATCCACATATTTGCCACATTATTAATTATTGAGTGCATAATTTTTTTAATAGTGCATCAACACCTAAACTAATTTCAGCAAAGACCAGCTCAAACCCTCGTTCACCACCATAATAAGGATCCGGCACATCTTGACTGACGGCACCTTCAACATGATCGAGCAGCAGTGACAACTTATGCTGAGCATGGGCAGGAGCCGAACGGCGTAAGTAATCCATATTGTTTTTATCCATACAAATAATATGGTCAAAACGTTCAAAATCATCCACTGTCACCACGCGTGCACGTAAATGATTAAGTTCAATGCCATGTTTCTCAGCCACTTCTTGGGAACGTGCGTCGGGTGCTGCGCCCTCATTAAAAGCATGGGTCCCTGCTGAGTCAATTTCAATATGCTTAATTAACCCCATTTCTACAAGCTTTTTCTGGCAAACTCCCTCAGCAGTGGGCGAACGACAAATATTTCCTGTACACACAAACAATAATTTCATGCTTATTTCCCTCCTTGATATTAAAATATATTCTGATAGCGGACCAACTCTTCATAACTGATGACAAACACCCCGCTACCACCTCGCTCAAACTCTAGCCAAGTAAAGGGCACTGTTGGAAAACTATCTTCTAAAGCTACAGCACTATTACCCACTTCAATAATCATCACCCCGTGTGGATTTAAATAATGCTTGCCTTCTTTTAACATTCTTCGCACAATATCAAGGCCATCGTGCCCTGCTTCAAGGGCAAGTGCTGGCTCATGACGATATTCATCAGGCAAACTGCTCATATCTTCAGCATCAACATAGGGCGGGTTACTGACAATGACATCATATTTGCCTTGAATCTGATCAAACAAGTCCGACTCGATCAAGTTAACACGCTCGTCCAAGTCATGGTGATCCACGTTACGGCGAGCAATTTGCAGCGCTTCTTTAGAAATATCAACACAATCAACGAGTGTCTCTGGCAATTCAACTGCACAAGCAATACCGATACAACCACTGCCCGTGCATAAATCCAATACGCGGTGGATTTTAGATGACTCCACCCACGGCTCAAAATGCTGCTCAATTAGCTCTGCGATTGGCGAACGAGGAATCAACACATTTTCATCAACATAAAAATCTAAATTGTAAAACCAAGCTTCATGAGTAATATAAGGCACCGGCTTACGTAAATTCACCCGCTGCTCGACCAAAACAAGTAACTGCTGTTTCTCACCACTTGTCAAACGTGCATTCATCATTTCACGAGGAATTTCACCAGGCCAACTCAAAGCATGACGTAGCAATTGCACTGCATCATCCCAAGGGTTATCTGTGCCATGACCATAAAAAAGCTCTGCACGTTGAAAACTACTGACCATCCAGCGTAACCAATCCCCAATCGTATGTAAGTCAGTTTGTACCGCTTTATTTATTACCGTTAACTCTCGTTTCATTCACTCTTTCACTTATACATGCTAAACTTAGCTTTCATTATGACATAACAACGCCTCGAAAGTAACGATGACTGATTCCAAGAAAAAAAACATAAAAAAACATGAGCTCTCTGCTGAAGAACAAGCATTCCTTCAAGAAGAAATGCAAGGTATTAAACCATTACAGCAAACTCAAGCAGTCATCAATAAAAAACAGCCTCTGCCTAAAAAAATAAAGCAGCCTGATTTCAGTAATAACGATCCAGAAAAAGAAGAATTCTCAGACTATGCACTCTGCCAAACAGTACAAGCGAATGATCTGATCGATTACTATCAAGAAGGTATGCAACACAGTGTACTTGCTAAGCTAAAACGCGGAAAAATTTTGGCTGAAGATGAACTTGACCTGCATGGTTATAGCATTCATCAAGCAAAACAACAGCTCAAGCAATTTTTTGATTATTGCCAAAATCGCCAATACCAATGCATACGCATTGTACATGGTAAAGGGAAAATGAGCCAAGAAGCCCCTATACTCAAAAATAAACTCAATAATTGGTTACGCCACTCCTCTCGCGTACTCGCTTTTGCTTCAGCACCCAAGCGTTTCGGAGGGGCAGGTGCGCTCCACGTCTTAATCAAACGTAAAAAAAATAACCTTCAGGACTTCAACCCATTGTGAGCAAAGATACAGAGCATTTTTAAAAAATTTTAGATTCATTAGATCACTGTTTAACGCTATAATCGTAGCCTTCAATTCATTTAGCGAGCATCTATGACACACAGCCTTTTTCAGCAGCTTCTTATTTTATTAGCCACATCTGTTGTCATCGTTGCTATTTTTAGGCGTTTTAAGCTTCCCCCCATTCTTGGCTATCTCTTTGTCGGTGTACTTGCTGGCCCTTCTGGCCCGGGCTGGATCTCCACCTTTAATAACTTGCATGTTCTAGCGAAATTTGGTGTTGTCTTCTTACTTTTTACTATTGGCCTTGAACTTTCTTTACCTCGCCTCGCCGCCATGCGTTCAGCCTTGCTCAAAGCCGGTAGCCTGCAAGTTATAATCTGCATCTTAATTGCCTGGGGAATTGGCATTATTTTGGGCTTAAGCTTATCGAGCAGCTTTATTACTGCCGGTGCCATCGCTCTTTCTTCGACCGCTATTGCCAGCAAATTACTCGCAGAAGCCGGTTCGGTCAACACACCACGGGGCCAGCTTTCATTATCAATCTTAATTTTCCAAGATCTAGCCACAATTCCACTGCTCATTATTGCAACGTCACTCAGCCAAGGCAGCAGCGATCATATCGTTCAAACCACAGCGATTGAACTGGCCAAAGGCGTCGCTGCCTTCGCCGTCCTCGTTTTTGTCGGTCACTGGGTCGTTTCTCGCATCTTTCATGAAATTTCCAAAGCACGTTCAAGTGAACCTTTTTTTGCTCACCGCCCTTTGTATCGCGCTTGCCGCAGCCTGGATTACTGATTTAATGGGGTTATCCATGGAGCTTGGTGCATTTCTTGCCGGAGTCATTCTCGGTGGGACACCATATCATCACCAAGTTTCTGCTGATATTCGACCCTTCCGTGATACTCTGTTGGGCCTGTTTTTTATTGGTATGGGCAGCCTGGTCAACCTACATGAACTTGCTGACCTTGCTGTCTGGGTGATTTTAATTGCGGTTGCTATCGTTGTTGTTAAAGCTATTGTAATCTATGTGGTTGTCAGGTTCACCCGGCAAGCGAATTCTGAAGATGCCTTTAAAACGGGTATATTACTGTCCCAAGGCGGTGAGTTTGGTTTTGTCTTAATTTCAATAGAAACCAATTTTAATACCATCGATGATCACGTCGCTCAAGTTATGCTAGGCGCTTTGATGATCAGTATGGTCATCTCTATTATGCTGGTACGCTTTCAAAAGCCATTACTCGAGCTCTTTAAAAAGCTGACCGAGCGCTCAACAGAAGGCCCTGCTCTTCCCAAGGCGCCCACCAATACAGCAACTCAACTTAAAGATCACGTGATTATCTGCGGCTTTAGTCGTGTCGGCCAGCGCCTAGCACGTGCCGTTGAGTCCGAAGGATTTGATTATATTGCCATTGATTTAGACCCTTTGCGTATAGAACAGGCCTCACTTGCAGGTGAGAATATTTTCTATGGCGATGCCACCCAGCTAGACACACTACGCCATGCCGGCATTGCCCATGCCAAAGCCCTAGTAATTACCTTCACAACACCCTCGAGCAGTGTCAAAAAATCCTTGCGCCTGGTCCAGCATGTTGCACCCAACCTACATGTTCTTGTCCGTGCTAAAAACGACGCTTTACTTGAAGAATACCGCCAAGAAGGCGCTACAGAAGTTGTCTCAGAGGCCCTTGAAAGTAGCCTCATGCTTGGTTCTCACCTCATGCTCATGCTCGGTGTCCCTAAACATCGAGTGATGGGTTGGCTACTCAATATTCGCAAAAATCGCTATGACCTTTTGCGCGGTTTCTTTAAAGGCCAGGATGTCGAAACCATCGAAAGTGATGAAAATATGCGCGAACAATTAAGCTCGTTCTTTCTACCGGAGGGTAGCTTTGCAGTGGATCGCACACTCAAAGAGCTTAAGCTTGAAGACTTCTCTGTCATCGTCACCGCCATACGTCGTAGCGGTATTCGAGGCGCTCAGCCTGAGCCTGATACACGCCTAAAGTCGCAGGATATTTTAGTGTTATACGGCACTCCAGAGAACATCGAACGTGCTGAAGCCAAGCTCATTGGCAATATCACCTGACAAGGCCTCTTGCTGCCATTTAAAAGTCGCCTTAAAAACCCCCTTGCTTGGGTAACTGTATACACTCCCGCACGTGCCAATATTCATCTGCACCAAAATTACTCAAAAAATTAAGAAACAGCCTGACAGTTTCGGAAAAAGTATCGAAGAAATTCCAATGAAAAAGCGCAAAAAACTGATCCCCAAACAACTTATTTGCAGACTTCAAACTTTATTTACTCTATAATGATTCGGCGTAAATTGAAGGTTAGAGCTTAATGCTATGGCAAAATCATGAGAAACTTTCTTGAAAACTCTTTACATTTAACCGACAAGTACTCAGGCTCACCCATGATGTTTTCCTTCATGAATTTAAACAGGGCTAAATCTGTTCTTTCTAATCTCAAGGGTGTGGCCTGGACCTCTACACTTTTCAACATCATAAACTATTTTGGACAACCCCCTTTTATTTACAGTGCATTAAAATTACTATTTTACAAAATTAACACCTATCAACATCGGAGAGGATAATGCTTCCTATCGAACATGTCGTTGAGCTATCACGGTGGCAGTTTGGCATCACTGCTCTTTATCACTTTCTTTTTGTACCTTTGACTTTAGGGATGACTTGGATACTGTTTGGCATGGAATGCCTCTATGTTAAAACAGGAAAACAAGTTTATAAGGACATGGTCCGCTTCTGGGGAAAACTCTTCGGCATTAACTTTGCCTTAGGTGTTGTCACCGGTATCACCATGGAGTTTGAATTTGGCGTGAACTGGGCTTATTACTCGCAATATGTTGGTAATATTTTCGGTGCGCCGCTCGCCATTGAGGGGCTCGTCGCTTTCATGCTTGAATCAACATTCTTTGGTATTTTCTTTTTTGGCTGGGACAAACTGTCGAAAAAGCAACACCTGTTCGCAACATTTTGCTTAGCCGTCGGCTCAATGTTCTCAGCCTTATTCATTCTCGTTGCCAATGGCTGGATGCAACATCCTGTAGGTTCTGAGTTCGACATTGATTCAATGCGCATGCAAATGACAAGCTTTTACGATATTCTCTTCAACCCGACGGCACAAGCTGAATTTGCACACACCATTACAGCCGGCCTTGTCACCGGCGCGATGTTCGTCACAGGCATCAGCTCATATTATTTGCTCAAAGGCCGTGATATTGTCTTTGCTAAACGCTCCTTTATCTATGGTTCTTTTTTTGGCTTAATCGTCCTTTTAGGTGTTGCCTTCTTCGGTGATCATGCAGGGCTTGATGTTGATGAAACCCAGCCCATGAAAATGGCAGCCATTGAAGGTCTATGGGAAACACCCGAGGCGCCTGCTCCTTGGACCATGCTTGCTCTGCCGAGTAATGACGAGCTTAAAAACCTTGTTGCAATCAAAATCCCTTATGCTTTAAGCATCATTGCCACTCACTCACTCGACGGCACAGTCAAGGGCATGAAAGAAGTGATTGCTGATAATGTCGTGCGTATGACCAATGGCCGCAAAGCCTACCTTGCACTCGTTGAACTAAGAACGAAAAAAAGCATCACGGGTAAACCACTTTCTGCCAGACAACTCGCGCAAGTGAAACGTACACTTGAATTACACAAAAACGACCTCGGTTATGGTCTATTGCTAAAATCTCACATCAGCGACATTCAAAATGCTTCGCATGCACAAATCCAACAAGTTGCTAAAAAACGCAATTCCTGAGGTTTGGACCGTCTTTTACTCATTCCGTTTGATGATCGCCTGCTTTGGCGTCATGCTCTTGATTGTTCTTGCCGCAGGCTTCTTTAATATCCGCGGTAAACTGTGGGAGCAGCGCTGGTTATTTAGAACTGCTCTGTATGCTATACCGCTGCCGTTCCTGGCCTGCTTGTTCGGCTGGTTCGTTGCCGAGCATGGTCGTCAGCCTTGGGTCGTTCAAAATACCTTACCGACAGCAATGGGGTCATCTTCTGTATCAACAGGACAGCTCACCTTTAGCCTGATTGGTTTTGGCTTGTTCTATACCTTACTTTTTATTATTGAAATGTACCTCATGTTTAAATTTGCACGCCTAGGTCCAAGCGCCCTACATACGGGCCGTTATCACTTTGAACAACCTGCTAATGCAAATGAGGAGTTAAAGAAAAATGATTGATCTTTCAACTATGCAAGTCATTGGCTGGGTCATCGTCGGCGCGACTCTCCTCGCCTTTGCACTAACAAGCGGCTTTGACTCAGGTATTGGTATTTTATTACCCTTTATCGGCAAGAACGATACCGAACGGCGTTTAGCACTTAATGTCATCGGCCCAACATGGGATGGCAATCAAGTCTGGCTAATCACTGCAGGAGGGGCGGTTTTTGCCATCTGGCCTACCGTTTATGCCACCGCATTTTCTGGTTACTATGTTGCCATGCTGCTCATCCTTTGGTCGCTATTCTTGCGCCCCGTCGGTTTTGAGTACCGCTCAAAACTGCCAAATCAAACATGGCGCAATAACTGGGACATCGGCATTTTTATTGCCAGCTTTATCCCCATTTTAATTATGGGTGTTGCCTTTGGTAACTTACTGCTCGGTTCGCCCTTTACTTTTGACCCTATATTTTTAAGAATGCAATACACTGGATCATTTATTGATTTACTATCTCCCTTCGCATTGCTGTGTGGTATTACTGCGATTTTTATGGTAATTACTCATGGTTCTGCTTACTTAAACTTGCGTACCAAAGGCATTATCAAAACACGCGCCCAAAAAGCACTGCGCATGTTCGCTTGGCTTTATATCATCGCCTTTGCAGCAGCCGGAATTTTAATCGCCTATAAAGTTCCAGGTTATATTCTTGGCAAAAGCATTGCTAGCATCAATGACCCACTTGCCAACCATGTCACTCGCCAAGTCGGCGCTTGGATGAATAATTATCATACTTATCCGTGGACGATACTCGCACCGATTACAGGCTTTATCGGCGCATTCTTTGCAATTATCACCGCACAGGCAAACCGTTCAATTTGGCCCTTCCTTGGCACAAGTTTAATTCAGATTGGCACTATTCTAACTGCCGCATTAAGCTTATTCCCGTTTATCATGCCATCAAGTACCGATCCAGCACACAGCTTAACGGTATGGAATTCATCAACGACGCACCACGCTCTCACTATTATTGCGATTGTCGCTGTAATCATGGTCCCGGTGATTTTCTGTTACACCACCTTTGTCTATATCAAGATGTGGCGTGATGGCCCCATTCATGAAAAAGACATCGAACGTGGTCAACACATTCTGTATTAAGGAGATTAAATAGTATGATGTATTTAGGTTGGTTTCTCTTTACCTTAGCTGCTACATTTCTAACCGGCTTAATCGTCCTTCACCATGATCGTCACCATTTTGAAGACTTCGAAGAAGACGAAAACAAAATATAACCCATATAATACACAGTAAAAAAGGCAGCACAGACTTACCAAAATCACCTGCTGCCTTTTTATTTATATAATTTATACTGTTATCGATTATTTTCAATCATTTCTTTTAAGATCATCATCACGTTCTGCATTCCTTGATCATATTTGCTTTCGATGCGAGCCAGGGAGCGCCAAGCGCGGGGTGAGTATTCCGAGGTAGGCTCGGATTTTTTAGCAGAGCGGAGTGACGTAGGGCCTTTAGGTCCGGAGTCGGCGGAACGAGTGTCTAAAAATCTATACGAGCCGTAGAGTCATCTGAGAGCGAGATGCGGAGTGTGCCGAATTAAGGCACGGAGCGTCTCGTGACGGGGACGGCCGAGGCATTATAGTCGTCGCGTTTTGCGAGGCGATTTTGCACCATGGAAGTGCAAAATACCTACCGAGGTAGCGACGCTTCCGTATCTGCGAATTCAGAATCCGTTCGTTTTGCGACAACAACACATAAACAAGCGGCCTTTAAACCAAAAATGGAGCAAATTGTAAATAACGCGGAAGATTCCATTTCAAAGTTCATAACGTTCAACTTGCGCCACTCTTCCAACGTCTTTTGAAATTTTTTCGGCACATAGCCAGAATAACTATCATAGCGTTCTTGGCCCGGATAAAATGTATCTGAGGACGCTGTAATCCCGGTGTTTAGCGAAAGGTTTAAGCGACATGCTGCACTCACAATCTGTTGTGATGATTCAAAATCCGCAATCGCAGGGTATTCTATAGGAGCATAATGTGAAGATGTTCCATCTAAACGCACAGCCCCCGTTGAGAGCAATAAGCACCCTAAGTCTATTTTTTCTTGAATTGACCCTGTTGTTCCGACTCGAATGAATTTTTTAATACCAACCATTGCAAGTTCTTCAATCGCAATACCCACCGAAGGCCCACCCATCCCGGTAGAACACAACAATACATTCACCCGGCCAACTGTCGCCAAATATGATGTATATTCACGACTTTTGCCTATATGCTCAGCTTTTGCATCAAGCATTTTTGCCAGACATTCAACACGCCCCGGATCTCCTGGCAAAATCGCAGTATCTGCTCCCTGTAAATCAGCAGCACTAAGGCCAATATGGTACAATTTTTCAGTTTCAGAAACTTGTTTATTCTTAATATTACCATTCATATAACACATCCTTATTAT
>NZ_MDTU01000001.1:2990430-2995367 GCF_001720395.1 Piscirickettsia litoralis | reverse complement strand
CCAGTAGAGTATTTATTTTCTTTAATTGCGCTTAACATTACTTCCACCGCCTCAAGTGTTGCGCCCACTGGTGTTTTCCCTGTCGATGTTTTGATAAAGTCAGCCCCAGAAATAATAGCATCACTTGCAGCTTTGAAAATTAACTCTTGTGATTTTAGCTCGCCTGTTTCCAAAATTACTTTTAATAGTTTATTCTGGCACGACGCCTTACTTTCTCTGACCAACATCAGTGCATGATCAGAATAACCTTGCTGTAAGTATTCTTGATAAGGGATCACCAAATCAATTTCATCAGCCCCCTCGACTAATGCTTGCTTAATCTCAGTAAAAATTTTATCCGCTGACTCATTACCCAACGGGAAATTAACCACGGTTGCGACTTGTATTTTTTTATCTTTTAGCAATTTTTTTGCTAAACTGACAAACTGAGGATAGACACAAACAGCAGCAACAGCACCCAGGCGATTACTCGCCTGAGAACATAATTTTTTCAATAACCCTATCATCATCATTCAAATTAAGTGATGTTAAATCAATTAACCCCATCACTGTTTTTTTGCTTTGCTCCATAAACTTAACACTCTCTTATTAAAGCCCATTATTGGGCTAAAAGCTTTTACCATTATCCAAGGGAGTAAGCCCCATAAAATCAGCAATACTTTGACCAATGTCAGCAAAACTTTGACGCTCACCAATATTCCTAGGCTTCAACCCTGGCCCCCACGCTAATACAGGGATATGTTCACGTGTATGATCAGAGCCTTGCCATGTTGGATCACAACCATGATCGGCCGTTAAAATCACTAAATCACCTGGTTGCATCGCTCCGATAAATTCAGGTAAACGCGCATCAAAATATTCTAAAGCCTCGGCATAACCTGAAACATCACGACGGTGGCCGTATTGAGAGTCAAAATCAACAAAGTTTGTAAAAACAAGCGAGCCTGTTTTTGCTTTTTTAAAAGCATCCAAAGATCGATCAAAAAGCTCGGTAAGCCCAGTCGCTTTGACCTTTTGACTGATACCCTGATCAGCAAAAATATCGGCAATTTTACCGACAGAAATCACTTCACCACCACTATTAACTAAATGCTCTAGCAACGTCGGCTTCGGTGGCAAAACAGAATAATCATGGCGATTTCCTGTGCGCTGGTATTCACCCACCTTATCACCTACAAACGGCCGTGCAATCACACGACCAATATTCAAGCCCATCTCATCAAATAAGCGTCTTGCACTCTCACAAATTTCATACAAACGCTCAAGGCCAAACGCTTCTTCGTGACAGGCAATTTGAAACACGCTATCCGCAGAAGTATAAACAATCGGCTTTTTGCTCAAACAGTGCTCTTCACCCAACCGGTTAATCACCTCAGTCCCCGATGCATGGCCCGCATCTAGTATCCCTTGAGTTAACCCCGTTTCTGTTAGAAAGCGCTGCATAAAGTCATTCGGAAAACAAGACTGCCCTTCAACGGCATGAAAATAATCCCACTCAAATTCGACCGGAACCCCTGCAATCTCCCAGTGGCCACTCGTTGTATCTTTCGCACAACTTTGCTCAACTGCATGACCATAAATACCGTTGACAGGAGACTTTAAATCATCAATCGATGCAGCAATCGGCCGCCCCCGACTTTGCTCAGATGCCTTTTCCAGCCCTAATTTAGCAAGGTTAGGCAATTTTAACGGCCCCTGACGCTGTTCTGAATCCGCCAGACCTTGAGCAGCGTGTTCTACAATATGTCCAAATGTATCAGCACCTGCATCACCAAACTGCTCTGCATCCTGGCTGGCACCCACTCCAAAGGAATCCATTAACAAAATAGCCACTCGACCTTTAAGCATCTTTATACTCCACACCATATTTACAGGCAATTAATTCATACAAAACAATCAATTATCTAACTCACTCACTGTAAATATGATTTATTACAACATTTAAAATTTCTTAACATCACTTCATTTTACGGAATAAAGACAAGAGTACAAGCTTTGTAAATAATGTGCGTCCACCCTTCTTATCAGCAAATAAAACCTTCTCAAGATAACAATATAAAATAAAAATATTAAAAATATAAATAAATTTAATATAGGAATATATTTTAACTAAAAAATAACAAAGAAAATCTGTACATTTAATTCTTAATACAATTAATACTAAAGCTATTATCTGGATAATCTTTTCCATCATATAGCTTGCAGTCTCTGTCATTGCAGGGCTATTTTAAAGAAGCTAATCAGGCACAATCGCTAAAAAATGCTTGAGGTGGGTTGATTAACTCATAACTGTCATAGCACTGTTCACACACATCATTGCCACTGTACTGTTATCCTGGGATAAATATTTAGAAGCGAGTAAACCCCGTTTCGTTGCACTTGCGACATTGTCCACCTTATTTGCCGTGTTATCAATTTTACTGCCTAAGCTATTCACTTCACTCATCACGGTCTTCGTACTCTCAGCAATCAATGCAGTTGTCGATGCTAAGGTCTCAAGAACAGCTGCAGCCACTTCATCTCTTACATTATTAATTTCCGTTTGAACCGCAGAATTGACGGTTTCTTCAACGGCATGAAAGTTCAAATAACTTTTACTTGGCCCTGCGGAGAAATTGACTTTAACTGCCGTTAAATCAGTCGAGCTAGATAACACTCCAAGCTCAGTCCACACACGCGCTCCTAAACCTATTTTTGTTGAGGCAATGCCTCCATAAGTGTTGGCACTTGCATTCGCTGCCATTATTTCGTATTTTGCTTGACTTGCAACTTGCGTATAAGCGGTATCCGTTACATAGGATGTATGGCTGGTATTATTCTTTACCGTTTTCGTCGAACTGCTGGTGCTCGCTTGGACTTTCTCTTCAATATCAGCAAGCTTTTGCTCGATGGCTGTCATTCGAGCTTGATCAAGTGGTGACATCACCCACCTCCTATTAGACTCTATTTATCACCTATTTTTATAGGTTGCCCTAATAGAAGTATGGTAAAATAACTTATTTATTCCATTGAAATTAAAACAATTTTTATAGTGATAACCCGCTTAAAACTTACATGATTTGCATCGCGGCATTGGTAATAATCGTAGAGTGCATTTTCTTCTGAGTGACTGCATACCCTGCATAAAGCAAGCCTCGGCTCGTTTGAGTCGCGATATTATCCACACGACTGACCGTGTTATCTAATTGACTGCCCAGGTTTGCAATCTTACTCATCACCGTTTCGGTCTCATTCGCAAATAAATTTACATTTTCACCAATTATTTTAGAGCTAAGTGCTGACACAGAATTTTTCACACTATCAATCTCAGTTTGCACTGCTGTACTCACCGTTTCTTCTACGGTCGATAGCTTAATATTAGTTTTAGTGGGGATCACTTCAAGCGATAGTTTTGTCGCAGCAATATCCGTTGAATTTACTAAAGCCCCCATTTCCACCCAAACTTTTGCAGTTGCCGCAATTTTGGTTGCAGCATTAGCACCATAAGTATTGCCACTCGCTGTAGCTCCCATAATTTCATATTTTGCTTGCGCTGCTGTTTGGGTATAACCAGTATCGGTCACATAAGAGGTATGACTTGTATTCTTATTCACATTTTCAGTAGAGCTGCTGCTGCCGACTGTTTTCGTTGACGTATCATTATCAATATTCGATGTAGAGACATTATTCGTAATTTTTGTCTTCTCATTGTTATTAACAATATCTCGCGTTGTATTGCTATTATGCGCTTTAATTTCTTGTTCGATATTTGCTAACTTTTTCTCTAGCGCGGCAATCCTCTCTTGATATGATAAATCCATTAGATCCCCCTTGGTTTATCAAAATATCAACTATATATTTGTGTTCTATTATATCTGAATAACTTTATTTATTTTTTAATTTAATAAATATAAATCATTCAAGAGCTCGTAGTCACTTTCAAACTATAGCCTGGATGACTAATTTCAAAGCCTGCGCTACCTTCTTGGTCGCTTAGTCTAATTTCACTACCACTTTCAGAGCGAATAATATGATCATAGGAGTTTTGGCTATTCACGACATTTAAGTGATCACTATTATAACCTGAGCCGACAATAATAGGGCTTTCTGGATAACCACGAATAAAGCCAACTAGCAGCTCTGTGCCAACTTTAATCGGAAAATGCATGCCATAGTTTTTACCGGCAAAGACCTCAACCTTGCGTGCTTTAAAAGGGACAGGCTTATCGTAGTTTGCCCTTAAAGTCACCTCATAATACCCTGTATCATCAAGATGAGCGTACTCACTATCACTTCCTCCATACGCATTCGCATGAACAAAGCCCGCAATATTAGGCACCGGAGTCATCATTCTTGCCCGATATTGAGTATCAGCAGGAATTAAATACAATGAACATTGATAAGATGGGGTGACGTCTTCACTTTGAATAAGCGTTGTTGCCTTCTGTGTTCCATGAACTTGCATCCCATAGATTAAATACTGTTTGGCAGACTCACCACTGCCTTTCTCGACCACTTTAATCAGCTTTCCTGGATAAACATTAACGATCTGACCACTGAGCTTATAAGTATGTTTCAAACACGCTAAGCTTTGAGCATAGACACTCCCCAAATGCTCTAAATCTTCTTGGCTATTAACACCACCGATATAATGATACTGTTCTCCTTGTCCTTGATCTGAAACACTCATTGTTGCGCTGAGTAGTTGCTGGGCACTCAAGGGGTTATAGCTTTGCACAATTGCCTGATTAGCCACAATAGCAACCGACTCATTAAGCATTAAACACTGACGTGAGCTCTCTGTAGAAAAGTCATTAGAAACAAAAACTTCATTTGTGAGCGGTTGATGTAAAGACTTATCATCAATAAAGATAATTTTTGCCTTGCTCACTATAATCAAAATAATAGTAAATTCCCTGACGCTCAAGATGTCGAGATAAAAAAGTCCAGTCCGTTTC
>NZ_MDTU01000001.1:2986840-2990206 GCF_001720395.1 Piscirickettsia litoralis | reverse complement strand
ATTTAATCTGAGGCTATAAGAAATGCCTTTTTTTTAGAAAAAAGTTTCATGAATTAAATCATTTAAAGTAATATTTGCAAAAATGTCGACTCTTGTTATTTGTATCTAATCGAGCCACTTCATGTTGCAACTTCACATAATAGCTATAGTATTTTTCAGAGCAGGTAACTTGCTTAACCTGGCCAATAAATCCAGTAATTTTAATGTTATTTTTTATAAAGGTTGCTTTAGCATATAGAACCTCTTCAATATTGACTCTTTTTTTTGGCCAAAAATTTTAATTCCACTGATGGCAAGCTAGAAAGAGACAACCCTTCTTCATAAGAAACCACATCAGTATATTTTTCACCATTAACTTCTAAATAGGCTAATGTTGGTAAAATATCATTCATAATGTACTCCTTATTTATAACATGATAAGGAAACAGGATTTCTTTACATCTGACGCTCAATAATAATATAACACGCCAATTGTTAAAAATACGTTAACAATCTTTCAATTGACCTTAAAAAACCTGTAATATTATATTAATGATAAAAATAAGCTATGGGAATTATATATTTTTAAACCTATCAGTAAAATTTAACTAACGATTGTCTCCGCAAACCAATAAAAATAAAGTAATTTTAATAAATTTATACAAATATTAATTCTTCTTACAAAAAACAAACACAAATTTCATTTATTTAAATCATAAACATTAACACGGTATAGCTAAATTCTGTCAATAAATACCAATAATATCACCGTCTAAAATAGTGATATTCTTACAAAATTTCAGCTATAGCAACCACACCTAGCATATTCTATTATTCACAACAGCTGCTATTATAAAAAAGCCGACATTTAGCCGGCTTAATTAAGATTAACTCTCAGATAAAATATTAAGACTCTCTAGATTTCTCAATATAACGCTTCATAGCATCTTCACGACCAACACCTTTTAACTTTTCCCAAGCACTATACTTTGCACGTGCGACAAAGTCTGTCATCCCTGGCTTTTCACCGATCACATCCCCTTGTTCAACCTGCTTAAATAAGGCATATAAGGCGAGTTTATTCGCATTGGTCGGCTTAATTGTTGCAGCTCCTGACTGTACATCCTCGACTGCTTTATTAAATTGTTGCTCTAACGTTTCCATTATCTCTCCTTGTTGTTTACATTTAATCTAAATAATCATGCTACATCTGAGCGTTTGATTATAGTCGCATCTTTTTTGTTATTTTGTAATGACTCTTTACTAAACTCATCGACTTGAATGACTTCCCAACGTGCTTGCTCATAACGCTGTAATAGCTGTAATTCTTGTACAGATAAAGAACCACGCTGGCGTAATTGCTCAATCTGTCCTTTTAATGCACCTTTAGCAATTTCTCCTGCTTTAACCGCTTTTTTCACTTTGGCCAAAATAGGTGTTACTTCTAAACGTAAATTAAAGGCATGCTCAACACGGCCAACAGGGTCTTCTGGATCATTGTGCGGTACATAGGTCAACTTAGAGAAACGACGACGCACCTCTGTATCATTTAACATATCTTGTGCAATTTTGTGATCTAAGCGGTCTTGTGGTGCTTTATAAGGCTTGCCCCAGAAGAAAGTAAGGCGACGCAAAACTCGTGCAAGAAAACGCTGTGGGAAGTTTTGATAAAACTCCTCAAAAGCAACTTGCGCATTATGCAAACAATGCTGCACCGCCCATTCGGCATAAATACGCTCTTCTTTCGGCTCACCTTCATCGGCATAACGTTTTAATACACTTGAAGCCATATATAAATAACTCATCACATCGCCCAAGCGTGCAGAAAGTCGCTCTTTACGCTTTAACGCTCCACCTAAATAAAGCAGCGCAACATCAGAGGTTAAGGCAAATGTTGCACTCATCCGGCTGATCTGTTGATAGTATTTCGCTAGGCGGCTCTCAGGTGCAGAGATTAATTTACCTGCTGTCATACCATGCCAAAAGCTATGACAGAAGTTTTTAAATAAATAGCCTCCATGTGAGAATAATGCCTGATCAAATTCAGCGAGTTTGCCATCACGCGCCGCATAAAACTCTTTGCGCAAATAAGGGTGTGCACACATCGCGCCTTGCCCAAATAAAATTAAATTACGTGTTAATATATTTGCCCCTTCTACAGTGATACCAATTGGCATACTCTGATAGGCACGACCGATATAGTTACGTGGCCCGAGTAAAATTCCGCGCCCTCCATGAATATCCATCGCATCATTAATGACCTGGCGGCTCATTTCTGTCATATGATACTTCGCAATCGCCGAAGCTACAGAAGGCTTAATACCATGATCCACCGCAGTGACGGTTAAGCGACGGCAAGCATCAAGAATATAAGTTAAGCCGCCAATGCGCGCTAACGCCTCTTCTACACCTTCAAAGTTACCAATCGATGTATTAAATTGCTCTCGAACTAAAGCATAGGCCCCGGTCATGGCAAAACTTAAAGCCCCTGTGGCTGTTGCACAAGCTGGTAGCGAAATCGAGCGGCCAATGGATAAACACTCAACCAACATTTTCCAGCCTTGCCCCGCGCGAGCACGGCCACCAATAATCCAATCAATCGGGATAAAAACGTCTTCTCCACGCACCGTGCCGTTCATAAAACACATATCCAGCGGAATAGCGCGATTACCGATTTCAACACCCAAATGATCATGCGGCATCAATGCACAAGTAATCCCGATAGCTTCTTGTTCTCCTAATAAATGCTCAGGATCATATAAATGAAATGCTAAACCGACTAATGTCGCAACAGGGGCCAGAGTAATATAACGCTTATTAAAGGTTAAACGAATTCCTAGCGTTTCTTGACCTTGATATTGGCCCATGCAAACAATACCTTTATCAGGAATTGATGCCGCATCGCTCCCCGCCTCTGGTGCCGTGAGTGCAAAACATGGAATTTGTCGACCTTTTGCTAAATCAGGCAAGAATTTATTTTTCTGCTCATCAGTCCCATAATGGTAAAGTAACTCCCCTGGACCCAAAGAATTAGGCACCATGACTGTCACTCCCGCACTCGAGCTTTTTGATGCCACCTTCATAACAATCGTCGAATGGGCATAGGCAGAGAAACCTTTACCGCCATACTTTTTATCAATAACCAAGCCAAAAAAGCCTTTGTCTTTCATAAATTGCCAAACTTCTGGCGACAAATCCTTATCTTCATGCGTCGCCTTCCAGTCATCGATCATCTGGCACAGCTCTTCGGTTTCATTATCAAAAAATGCTTGCTCTTCTTCACTCATTTTTGAGATGGTTAAACCCCCGCAGTTTTTGCCAGTCAGGCTTACCGCGAAAAAATTTCAGCTTCAAACCAACTATCCCCCGCATTTAATGCTTCTTCTT
>NZ_MDTU01000001.1:2975340-2986393 GCF_001720395.1 Piscirickettsia litoralis | reverse complement strand
TGTTGCTTTTTGGTAAATCTTGGCAAAACTCAACAAGCTTAGGGACTTTATAAGCGGTTACGCGCTCTTTACAATAGGCCCTAACACTCTCTTGAGTGAGGTGAAAACCCGGCGTTGGGATAATAAAGGCTTTAATCGCCTCACCACTGTGCTTACAAGGTACTCCAATTACAGCAACCTCTTTGACACCTGGCATTTGACTAATTATATCTTCAATTTCAGCAGGATAAACATTAAATCCCGACACCAATACCATATCTTTTAGGCGATCCACTAGATAGACAAACCCTTTATCATCGATATAGCCAATATCCCCCGTTTTAAAAAATCCCATCTTGAGTAAAGGCCGCAATAGTGGCCTTAGCATCCTTCCAATAACCTCGCATCACCTGTGGGCCTTTGATGCAAATTTCACCGTGTTCACCTGCCTTTGCAATACTCTCATCTTCACGGCGTACAGAAACAAAGGTGGATGAAATAGGTAAACCAATGCTGCCATTAAATGAGTCACCAACCGGATTAATCGTCACTGCACACGAGGTCTCCGTCATGCCATACGCCTGACAAATTGGCACACCAGTTATTTTTTCCCATTGATCAGCAACGGACTGTTGAACCGCCATCCCGCCACCGACAACAGCGAGTAATTTAGAAAAATTAACCTGTTTAAATTCAGCATGCCGAACTAATGCATTAAATAGTGTGTTGACCCCACTGACAAAGTGAAACGGTGTTTTCTTTAATACTTTGACTAATGATGGAATATCTCTTGGATTAGGAATGAGAATATTCCGCCCTCCCAGATTCAAGAACAATAAGCAGTTACACTCAAGTGAGAATATATGATAGAGAGGCAGTGCTGTGATAATCGATAATTGCTCTGTCGTCTGGATTTTTGGAACGGCTTTTAGCCACTCATAAGTCTGGTAGACATTAGCTACTAGATTGCCATGCGATAAAATCGCCCCCTTCGCTAAACCTGTGGTCCCACCGGTATATTGCAAGAAAGCAATATCAGCCGACTCAACTAAAACCTCACGATAACGTTGCTGCTGGCCGATATACAATGCCTTTTTCAAGCTTGTCATCGTCAGTTGTGAGTGCACTGATTTATCTATACTTCTACGTACAATAAAATTCACGACATGGCGCTTAGCAAACGAGTACAAATCCCCAACAGAAGTGACAATCACATGCTTTACCTCTGTTTTTTGGATTGCACGCTCTAGCTCGCCAATAAAATTTTCTAAAACAACAATAGCATCTGTTTCTGAATCACGAAGTTGATGCTCTAAAGCGCGTGCTTTATATAAAGGGTTAATATTAACAACCGTTAAACCCGCTTGAAATGCACCAAATAAAACAACGGGGTATTGCAATAAATTAGGTAGCATAATCGCAATACGCTGACCTTTTTTTAATTTTAATTCATGCTGTAAAAAGCTTGCGAACTGAGAACTTCTCTCCCAAAGCTGCCGATAACTCATCGTGGTATTCTGACATGTAAATGCCGGTAAATCCGCATACTTCTGGCATGAGTCCGCATAAATACTCAGTAAGGTTGTTGCCTCATCCGCTTTCACATCAGCACTTACACCTTCTGGGTATTGCTGCAACCAAGTCCTTTCCATGCCAACATCCTCACCTTGATCACGAGGCGGGCCATAACCGACCCGCAATCCTTAAATAAAATAACGTTCTAAAGCGCTTCAAAAATTGCCGCAGCGCCCATACCGGTTCCTATACACATAGTCACCATACCATATTTTTTCTTATCACGACGCATGCCATGCAGCAAAGTCGCCACACGAATCGCACCCGTCGCACCTAGCGGATGGCCCAATGCAATGGCACCCCCTTGCGGATTCACAATCTCAGTATTTAAACCAAGCTCGTTAATCACCGCCAATGACTGCGCAGCAAAGGCTTCGTTTAGTTCGATCCAATCAATATCACTAAGAGATAAACCGGTTTGCTTAAGTACTTTTGGAACCGCAGCAATCGGGCCAATTCCCATGTATTCTGGCTCAACACCAGCCACTGCATAACCAACAAAGCGACCAATAGGTGTTAAATCATTTTCATGCAGTACTTTCTCGCTCACCAATAAGGTCGCACCCGCACCATCACTCATTTGAGATGAATTCCCTGCTGTCACCGAACCACCTTGCATAAAGACTGTCTTTAATTTTGCCAATGCTTCTAAGCTAGAATCAGGTCGTGGCCCTTCATCTTGACTGACCGTGATATTCTTTCTAATCACCTCATTGCGATCTAAATCAGCACCAGTGCGAACAATACCCATTGGCAAGATTTCATCATTAAAATAGCCTTTTTCTATCGCTATTGCTGCCCGACGATGGCTTTCTAATGCAAATTCATCTTGCTTTTCACGGCTGACCTTATACTTATCGGCGACACGCTCAGCGGTTAAGCCCATCCCATAAGCGATGGCAACATCATGGTCGCCATCAAACACTTTAGGATTCGCATTGAGCTTATTGCCCCCTAAAGGCACCATACTCATACTTTCTACACCACCACTGACAATCACATCAGCCAAACCACCACTAATACGTGCGGCTGCTAATGCGGCTGTTTCTACACCGGAACAGCAAAAACGATTGACCGTCATAGCTGGTACTGAATTTGGTAAACCTGCGAGTAAACTACCAATACGGGCCACATTCATGCCTTGCTCAGCCTCAGGCATCGCACAACCGATAATCACATCATCGACTTTTGCAGGGTCAATCACTGGCACGTTTGCCAGTGTCCCTGAAATTGCATGGGCTAATAAATCATCTGGGCGAGTGTGAGCAAATGCCCCTTTATATGCCTTGCCGACCGGTGTACGATTTGCCGCAACCACATAAACGTCTTGAACTTTTTTCATTCCTTTGTCCTCAATTAATTACGCAATGGTTTACCATTTCTTAGCATGTATTCAACACGGGCTTGAGTCTTTTCTGTTTCGAGCAATGACAAGAAAGCTTCACGCTCAAGGTGCAAGAACCACTCTTCATCAACGAGTGTGCCAGCATCTAAATCACCCCCACAAATCACTTCTGCCACTTTGGTTGCGATTAAATCATCATGCTCGGAAATAAAGTGACCATCTTTCATATTCACGATCATCATCTTCATCGTCGCAATGCCTTCACGGCCGATCACTGGAATTTGCGGTTTCACTGGAGGGCGATAACCCGACTCAGCCATGGCACTAATTTGCTGCTTAGCTACATATAAAATTTCATCAGCATGCATCACCGTTACATCCGCATCTTGCAAATAATTCATTGGCCCTGCGGCACGTGAACTCGTCGCAGCTTCTGCCATCGCAATATTCTTAAAATAGTTTTGCACTTCTTTATAGGGGTCGATGCTCCGTGATGCACGCAACGCCATTTCTTTGCAACCGCCGCCCGCAGGAATTAAGCCAACCCCCACTTCAACCAAGCCAATATAAGACTCTAACGCTGCAACAGTACGATCACAATGCATCATCACTTCACAGCCACCACCAAACACATAGCCACGTGTTGCCGCAATAGTTGGAATTTTTGCATAACGTAAGGCGAGTGTTGTGCGCTGGAATTTCTCCAAACTTTCGCGCATACGATCGATGCCTTCAACCATAAAGAGTTCAGCAAATTGTAATAAATTAGCACCGGCGCTAAAGTGCTCACCTTCTTGCCAAACCACTAAGCCTTTACTGGTTTTTTCAGCAACTTCAACCGCTGCAACGATACCATCGAGTACATCTTCACCAATCACACATAATTTAGATTTAAATGATAAAACAGCAATATCATCACCGGTCGTCCACAGACGTACACCTTCGTTTTCATAGAGTGTTTCACCGGTGATAACAGGTTCTGCAAGTACAGTTTGCGGGCTTAATTGACGCTTATAGACATCAAGCTCAGTACGACCGACAAATTGATTAATATGTGGGTTATAAGCCCCATCTGTGCTATATACACCGTTATATTCAGCAACATCATGCACCCATTGAGGCAAACTAGCTTGGCTTAAAGTAAGGCCATTGGCAATATCTTCTTCAATCCAAGCGGTAATTTGCTGCCAACCCGCTTTTTGCCATGTTTCGAACGGACCTTCTTGCCAACCAAAGCCCCAACGAATAGCTAAATCGACATCACGCACGGTCTGTGCAATCTCGCCAACATGGTAGGCACAATAGTGGAATAAATCACGGTAGCATGACCATAAAAACTGCGCTTCAGGTAAGCTCGAGGAACGCAATAAGGCAAAACGTTTCGCAACATCTTTTTCTGTTAAAATTGCTTTAACATCATCTGATAATTTTTCATCCGAAAGACGATATTCACCCGTTGATAACTCCAGAACATAAAGATCTTTACCTTCTTTCTTGTAAATACCTGCTTTTGTTTTCTGTCCTAATGCCCCTTTTTTAACGAGCATATTAATAAATTCAGGCATTTGATAAAGCATAGACCAAGGGTCATTATTCAAGCCTTCTTTCATAGTATTCACAACATGAGCAAATACGTCTAAGCCAACCACATCTGCCGTCCGATAGGTCGCACTTTTTGCGCGGCCAATCTTAGTCCCCGTCAACGCATCGACAATTTCAAAAGGCAGCTGGAATTTTTCTGTGTAATGACCGGTTGCCAGCATTGAAAATACACCAACGCGATTAGCAATAAAGTTAGGCGTGTCTTTCGCACGTACAACGTTTTTACCCAATGAGCTAACAAAAAAGCCTTCTAGCTGGTCAAGTAATAGGCTATCAGTGCTTTTTTGAGGAATAATTTCGATCAATGGCATATAGCGTGGTGGATTAAAGAAATGTACGCCACAAAACCGCTTCTTAACTTTCTCTGGCAGGCTATTAGCCAACTCATTAATGCTCAAACCAGAAGAGTTCGTTGCTAATACCGCATTTTCTTTAAGGTAAGGCGTTACTTTTTCAAACAAGCTATTTTTTAAATCAACACGCTCAGCAATAGCTTCCAGGACCAAATCACAATCTTTTAATAATTCTAAGTCAGTTTCATAATTTGCTGGGGTAATTTGTGTGGCAATATGATCAACAGCAAAAGGCGCTGGCTTCAGCTTTTTCAACCCTTGCAATGATTTTTTAACAAGTCCGTTAATGTCTTTTCCTTCTGCTGGCAAGTCAAATAAAATCGTCTCGATATTCCCATTAGCAAAATGTGCAGCAATTTGCGCACCCATAACGCCCGCGCCCAAAACAGCGACCTTGCGTATGTAAAAAGGTGTTTCGTTAGCCATCTTTCTCCCTCACTACTATTCCATTGTTATCGGTCGATCAGCACAAAAAATTGAATGATCACTCAGTTCTGCGCTTAATTCTTACATTTCTTTGTACTAACATGCAAGACTCATCATAGAAAAATCCCGATAAACAATATAACGCACTGCAAAATAAAGAGTAAATTTACTTTCAATAAAAAATCAGTAATATGAGATGAATTTAAACAAGGAGATTTTCATTATGAAACGGAAACTATACTCAACACTGTTACTCGGCACAGCATTTAGTCTGGCGACACTCACAAGTTTTGCAGCAACACCAAATACCAATACTCAAGCACAACCAAAAACTAACTTTCAAAGCCCTGTTGGTTATTGGGAGACAATCGATGATCACACTGGCAAACCTCATGGTATTGTCAAAATTTACAAGCAAACTAAAACAATAAACGGTAAAACAGAAACTGTACTGAACGGAAAAATATATGCAGGATTTTTATATAAAAAATCAGCAGGTAACCCACCGTCTCATACCTTCTGCACAAAATGTTCTGGAGAGTTAAAAAATGCAAAAGTCATTGGCTTACCGATTATTAACAACTTAAAGCATGAATCTGACAGTAGCGTTTGGGATGGAGGTACTATTCTCGACCCCGATAGCGGCAGTGTTTATAAAAGCAAGATTACCTTAACAGACCAGGGCCAAAAACTCGATGTTCGTGGTTATATCGGCTTTTCTCTTTTCGGACGTAGTCAGACCTGGCTTAGAATAACACCTAAGCAAATTCATGCACTGCAAACACAAGACGCAAAAAAATTCAGAGTTCACACTCATCACAAGCTAATTTATTTCCTGAAAAAGCCCAGAGCCTCTGGGCTATACAAAAAATTAAAGCCGATTCAACCACATGATCTGGCTATATGGAACTCGTAAAAATTGAAGTATTCTCAATGATCCCTTGACTTAATTTTTTATCAAATGTAGCTATATTTTCACAGATATACTGTTTACCCATCTCATCGAATTTATTAGGTATACCCTTTAAAAAAATTATAATTTAAATACAGCGCATAAACAAAAATCAGACCATTATTTTTTTCACACACCCATAATTGATAATGATTAAAATAATCGAAAAAACCAAACTGGCTATTCACCAATGTAGGTATTGCCTCATCCATAAAACAAATCGACCGAGCTATATCTCCATCATGAAAAGATTGCGCCGATTTAAGCAAGCGACCAATACTGGCCTTACGCAATTTACAGCCATTAAGGTTAATTTCTTCGCTGTGCCCTAGTTGAACTGCATCGAATATAGATTGAAAAGGATTCTCTAATATTTTATCATATTCAACCTGTTGTGCAGGCGTAGATTGTCCTTGTAGATGAGCTAAAGCCTTAGCAATATAGCGTCTCATTAATCCCTGATAACTATTTTTTCTTTTTCAAATAAAGCAATTAACCTTTCCATAGAATCAGTCACTTGTTCTAGTTCTGCGTGGTTTAAATAGCGAACAAATAAAGCAAGCATTAAAACTTTCGCACTATGAAACATTTCACTCACAAGTAGATAATCAATAGGCAAAGATTCAAATATTTTTGTTCGTTTTAAATTTTCCATAACATCATGCTTTATGCCATCTGCATCCATCACATTACATAAAGAATAAGCAAACGCATTGACTATAATATTATCAATACCTTGCTCGCTCTCAATTTTAGTAAAACACTGTGAAAGGTTAGATAAATAGGTAAAAGTCCCCCTTTAAAACGGCTTGACCTTCAACCTTCATGACCAAAGACCCCATATTTAAATCAATTGCACTATTATCCTGCATCATAATCTCCAAAATATTTCACATTTTCCCAAGAACTAAGGAGATTATAATGATAAAGCAGATGGCTTATTATAAAATACTAGACAAAATATTTACATTATCAGACAAAATAATATTACTTACAGTTAAAGCTAGTGCGATAAAGAACTTTAACCTATTGATTTTTCTATAGGCACCAGTAATTTCTGACCAACCCGAATATGATCCCCCTTTAAGTGATTCGCCTGACGTAATGCGGATAAACTGGATTTAAGTTTTAAGGCAATCTTAGATAAAGACTCTCCAGAGCTGACCCTATAATAGCGATGCCGATGAGAAAACCAGGTTTGCTCTGGCGGGTGTTGCTCCAGGTAACTCACCACCCCGTTTGCTAAGGCGCTGACCAAACGCTTTTGATAACCCGCTTGCATGAGCTTTTTAGCCTCACCTGGATGAGAAATAAATCCTAATTCAACGAGTAAAGAGGGCACATCTGGTGCTTTAAGTACGGCAAAATCAGCGCGCTGAATTTTTTTATAGTGTAATGGTATAGATTTTTTTAATTTATTAAGCACTACACCAGCAAATTGGCGACTTTGCTTTAACGTCGCATTTTGTGATAAGTCTAATAATACCTCAGCAACATTTTTCTTCGTTTTCTTTAAAGAAACATGACCGCCAATCAGCGCTGCATTTTCACGTTCAGCTAGCAGCTTGGCTGCCTCTGAACTTGCACCTTCTCTTGATAAAATAAAAACTGAACCACCTCTAGCTCGAGTATTTTTAAAGTGATCGGCATGCAAAGAGATAAATAAATCTGCTCCCATTTGTCGAGATTTCGCTAAGCGTTCACGTAAGCCGATAAACTGATCTGTATCCCGTGTTAAAGACGCTTGCACCCCCGGCAAGCGATTTAAATAATTCATTAATTGTTTAGCAACACTTAAAGTAATATTTTTTTCATAAATGTTATTTTTCCCCACAGCCCCAGGATCATGCCCACCATGCCCCGGGTCGATTAGAACTCTGGCCAAGCGCCATAATATCGGCTTTTCTTTATTTTCTTTTAAAGCCGATGCAGATAATATCAGTTGTAAGCGACTACGATGCCCTTGCCAATGCGTAGAAACCTGAACCGACCGATCCAGATCAAAAATCACACGCAATGTTTTGTTTTTCTGTAAAGCATAGCGAACGCGTTTAATATAAGGACTCAGTTTTAAACGCGACAGCGATGTTTTTTAATGCAGTGTGATGAAAGTCAATCACTAATTTTTGCAGGCTGGTGTAAGTGAAATACCTGATAAACCGGTTTACGGGAAAGCTCAAAACCAATATAACTACTACGTTCTTTACTCCAAAGTCGAACTGTTTTAAGATCAGCGGCAAAAGAAGTATTAATTAAGCCAAAACTTATAATCAATAACAGGGCTTGTTTAAAAGCCCTTACCTGCGTTTTAAGCCAGATCTGACTGCAATTGCACCAGCACCGCCTGGCCCGCTTGACTGCCTGCCTTAAACTGAAGATGACGCCCTTCGTCTTCATAGCTGATGATACATTCAAGATCTGCAACCGGTAAAACCCCTAAGCCCTTCTCAGGCCACTCGACGATGCATAAACGTTCAGCTAAATACTCTTCTATGCCAATAAACAGCAACTCTTCAGGATCAGCCAGGCGATACAAGTCAAAATGTGCGACATTCACAGCAGGCGTATCATAAAGCTCAACCAAAGTATATGTCGGGCTTTTGACAGCGCCTGTCACCTGTAACCCCCGCAGAAAACCCCGCGTTAGTGTTGTTTTTCCTGCTCCGAGATCACCATGCAACTGCAAGAGACTCAACTGCTTACAATAAGATGCAAGCTTTGCACCAAACGCTTCCATTTTTCTACTATCTGCAATAGATAACTGATAATCACGCATCATTTTTTCTCTTGGGCTTCCTCTTGTACTGGGCACCAAATTTTTTGGCGATAATATTTAAGCTCATCAATCGAATCTTTAATATCATCAAGCGCTAAATGTTTACTTTCCTTAGTTAGGCCCTTTAAGATTTCAGGATTCCAGCGCTGAGCGAGCTCTTTAAAGGTACTGACATCGATATTGCGATAATGGAAAAATGCTTCAAGTTCAGGCATGTATTCTCTTAAAAATGCGCGATCTTGATGAACACTGTTTCCACACATCGCCGAAGCGCCTTTGCTAATATGCTGGCTTAAAAACTCAATCGTTAAGCGCTCAGCCTCTTGGGTTGACTTATCACTCTTGCGCACGCGTTCAGTCAACCCTGATTGCCCATGCTGCTTAATGCACCATTCATTCATGTTTTCAAGCACAGCATCTGACTGATGAATCGCATAGACTGGCCCTTCGGCAAGGATATTCAATTCAGCATCCGTGACTATGGTTGCAATTTCAATGATTTTATCCTGTTTGACTTCTAAGCCTGTCATCTCAAGATCAATCCAAATCATTCGCCCAGCTTGCTCATTTTGACTCTTGTTCTCGTCTGCCATTACCTTGACCTATACCCTAATTTATCAATAATTCTAATTTCATCTACACTAGACATACATTATACACGTCTCTCGGTGTACACTATGCTAGCGTAATTTATTAGATCATCAAGTGATAGGAGCTTATGGCCAAACGACGTTTATCCCGCCGCCAATCGTGGCGCATTGAAAAAACACAGCAAGAGCGCATTAAACGTGCTGAGAAACAAGAGCAATACATCGATGATCTATTGCACTCTAGCGAGCTCAGCGCCGAAGAAGATGGCATTGTTATTACTCAGTATGGTCAAAGCGCCGATGTGCAAATAACAGCGGGCGAGGTCGTCCGCTGTTTCTTCCGTCAAAATGTCGGCTCAGTCGTCGCAGGAGACAATGTAATTTTTCGCCAAGCCAAAGGCTCCGACGGTGTCATTGTTGCCAACCGCCCCCGTCATTCAGAACTATTACGCCCTGATAAATATGGTAAAATTAAAACTATTGCAGCGAACATCGGCCATATTTTATCGTCTTCGCCTCAGAACCCGAAGCCCAAGAAATTCTGATCGACCGTTATTTAGTCGCCGCCGAACTGCAAGGCATTCGCCCCTCTTTAGTTTTAAATAAAATAGATCTACTTAGCCTCGAGGCTCAAAAAGAATATTTACAACGCTTTCAGCATTATCGTGATATGGGTTATGACTTGATTCAAGCCAGCACGAAAGGAAATCACGGCCTTGCCCCACTCTGCCAGGCCTTAAAAGGCGCGAATAATGTATTTGTCGGCCAGTCGGGCGTTGGAAAGTCATCATTGGTCAATATGCTACTTGAGAATGATTCAGCCCGAGTTGCAGAAATCTCCGACAGCAATCAAAAAGGTCGCCATACCACAACAGCAGCAACACTCTATCACTGCCCTACCGGCGGCAATATCATCGATTCTCCAGGCATCCGCGAGTTTGGCCTTTGGCATATCGAGCCTGAACGTCTGATCAACGGCTTTATTGACTTCAAACCCTTTATTGGTCACTGCCAGTTTCGTAATTGCACCCATGATAATGAGAAAGGCTGTGCCTTGACAGCCGCGGCAAAACAAGGGAAGATTCAGCCGCTGCGATTAACCAATTACCATCGCATTATGAAAACAATATTAGAATCAAGCCATTTAGCTAATTCTGCACAGAAACCGACGAACTGAGGATAGTCAAGCGTCCATGAAAAACCGTATTCAACGTTTTTTACAGCGTTATATCGTTCCTCAACATCTATATTCCCGCTTTCTCGGCTTTCTTGCAGAGCGTCGTATTCCACTCGTCACTCACTACGGTTTACGTGATTTTGTTAAGCGCTATCAGGTCGATATGAGCGAAGCGGTTGAGGAAAATCCAGACAATTACAGAACGTTCAATCAGTTTTTCACCCGTGCTATTAAGCCTGAACTACGCCCAATTGCACCTGCAAAAAATGCCATTGCCT
>NZ_MDTU01000001.1:2958708-2975152 GCF_001720395.1 Piscirickettsia litoralis | reverse complement strand
GCCATTGCCTCCCCTGTCGACGGTACGATTAGTCAAATCGGCACGATTAATAAAGACCAGCTGATTCAAGCCAAAGGCTTTAACTTCTCAGCAGCCTCACTACTTGGCAGTGTTAAAGATGCGCGTGCATTCGAAGATGGTTTATTTACCACACTTTATCTGGCTCCACGTGATTACCATCGTGTTCATATGCCCTTTGCCGGTCGCCTCACCCATATGCGTTATATCCCCGGCGAATTATTTTCAGTAAACCCCTATACAGCCAGTCACATCGATAATCTTTTTGCCCGCAATGAGCGTGTCGTCTGTTTTTTCGAAACTGAACACGGCCCGATGGCAATGATTCTAGTCGGTGCAATTATCGTCGCCAGCATCGAGACTGTCTGGGCTGGAACCATCGCCCCTGGTGCTCATAGAGAGGTGCGTACTTGGCAGTATAATCATGATGATCACAATCATATTGACCTGGACAAAGGCGAAGAAATGGGCCGCTTTAAACTCGGCTCTACAGTCATCCTTCTGATGGGTAAAGAGGTTGCTAAGTGGCAAGAGCAATTATCTACCGGTCAAGCGGTGACCATGGGCATGCAACTTGGCGAACTTAATTCAACGACTCCAGCTACGCAAACACAAGAAACAACTTCACGGGGTGAGTCATAACGCATGAAAATATGGGTCGATGCCGATGCTTGTCCTAAAGTGATCAAAGAGATTTTATTTCGCGCCGCTAACCGCTTGCGTATCGAACTTATCTTAGTTGCTAATCAATCTCTAGCAACACCACCTTCTCCATACATTACATCAATCCAGGTCGCCAAAGGTTTTGATATTGCCGATAACTACATTGTCGAGCAAGCAAAGCCCTCTGATTTAGTCATCACTGCGGACATTCCGCTCGCCGCTGAAATTGTTGATAAAGGGGCGCACGCTCTCAACCCTCGAGGTGAGCTTTATGACAAAGAAAATATCAAAGAACGCCTCAATATCCGTGATGCCATGGATGAGTTAAGAGGCTCTGGCTTAATTTCAGGCGGCCCAGCAGCCTTTAGTCAAAAAGACCGCCAAAATTTTTCTAATGCCTTAGATCGCTTCTTAGCAAAAGCCAAAAGGTCTATATAGTAAAACCTGCTATACACCAACCGGCATAAAAGCATTAACAACACAAGCCTAGATCTACTTAATATGCTACATTAGCCGACAGTTAAACAACTCAAGAGTTAAAGTTAAAATGATCTTCGCTTTATATTTAATCACAGGTGCCATCGCCGGCGTTTTATCAGGTTTACTCGGCATTGGTGGTGGTCTAATCATGGTCCCCTTGCTTACTATTACCCTTCCCTACTATCATGTCCCTCCTGAGTATTTAGTCCATGTTGCTGTTGCAACCTCACTGGTGATTGTTTTGTTTAACTCAGCACTTGCTACCTATAGCCATGCTAGAAATGGCAATGTTCTATGGAAAGTGCTTTTTCTACTCACTCCCTTTGCTGTTATCGGCATTATCATTGGCGGCAATACAGCAAACTATCTAAGCAGCAAGGCATTACTCACAGTCTTTACTTTATTTCTCACCTATACCGTCATCAAATCAGCGCTAAAAATCATCCGTAAGCATGAAATTAATACTTCTGGTCAATTCCAGTTACCCAACAAACTTTATAGCTTTCCTTATGCCATCTTTGTCGGTGCTGCCTCATCCCTTTTAGGTATCGGTGCTGCCACAACGATTGTGCCTTTTTTAAGAAGCGCCAAATTAGATATGGTTAAATGTGCAGCCTTGGCCACCAGTCTAAGTATCGTGACCGGCTTTGCTGCAACATTACTCTATATTATCAGTGGCTGGCACTTAAATCCTTATTCAGAATATGCGACGGGTTATATTTATTGGCCGGCGGTCATCGGTATTCTGATCGGTGCAACCATCACAGTCCCTTTAGGCACCCGACTCGGACGCAAACTCAAAGACCGAACTCTAGCGATTTGTTTTTTAGTACTGCTGATTATTATATTAATCATTACCACTTATAAACTCTTCGCTCTGCCCTAACCTCATCTAGTTTAAAATAAACAACAACAAGCATAAAACAGCCTTTTTAAGGCTGTTTTAGCTATAGAGCACACTAGACTTTACAGTAATGGGCACACTTTTTGTTCGTTTTTTAAGCCAGAACTCATCATTAATTGACTTAAAAACAGAAGACTCTCTTGCTGTTTTCTGTTTTCATTAATTATATTCAGCTCGTGTTTACTAATTTCTTCAGTAACTTCATTGGAGACAGTAGACTCTTGAGCTACTTCAAGAGTCAATAAACCCACCATCTCTTTTGGCACAATCAGCTCTAGAGAGTCGCTAATGCGTCCATCCAAATCGGTGATTTTATCATGGTTCATGTTAGCATAAGTGATATAACCACCCTGTCTTACTTGTTTTAACCTTCCCACACCCTCGCCATGGTCCGAACAATCATTGTCATAGACACAGGCCCTTTCTAATTTTAAATCTCCATCAAGGTATACGGCAAGAACTCGACCCTCTTGGTCTTTCAAAGTGTCAAGAAGGTGATTTATAACACTACTATGCTCATGTAAATTATCTTCGGTGATTCCCAACTTCTCTTTTAACATCCCCAACAAAACAGGGCAGGTAATATCATGCTTCAAAAAACCATAACCTGCTTTATATTCTCTAAACCGCTGAGGGTTTTCTTCAATCAGCTTCGCGCACAGCTCTTGAGACTCTCGAGAATACCCTGAGCAAAAGTTCTCAGCAATCTCATAGCTTCGTGCAATATAGAAGCCATCGCCGTGCTGAGAGCCTACTTTCTCACCTAATTTATCAACATCTACTCCATTAGCAAGCATTGACTCGGCATTTTCCTTTGATGCACCATGAAACCCCAGTAAAACTTACCCATTTTTTTCTCGCTACTTTTTAAAGAGCGGACATGATAAACATAAAAATATCTTAACAATGATAATTTTATGTTAATTTTAGGTAAATAAATTAGCCGGAAAAAAACAAATGCCCCGCTTCAGTGCTTTTTAGCTGGTAACCTTCTCTTAAAAAAGTACAAGTGATAAGTAAAATCTTCTGTTAAATCAACTTAGATAGGAGAAGGAAGATGAAACGATCAAAATTAACAGCATCACAAATTGTAGCGATGCTTAATGAAGAGCTGTGCCACTCAGACTTTAGTCAAAGAATGGGAAGAATTATTATTATCTCTCATTACGATATTTCATAATGCTACACCTATTATAAAAACTGAGTAGCGAATCAGCGAACACTATTGATAATAGCCTGTTCAACATTAAGTGCACAAGCAGTCCCTAGCCGCATAGTATCCGCATCAGAAAGTGCTTTTTTCCCCACAGCTGCTGTAAAAACAATATCACCATCAAACGACGTAAAGCTGGGTCGAATCGCACGTGCCATCCCAGCTGTTGTCATTTTGCTGATAATAGCCAACTCTTTTACAGGCAATGCACCATCGATAAAATTAGCAACGAGTACTGTATTTTGATTCGGACTTAATTCGATATTAAAATCACCCTGGCTAATTTTTTTCTCTAAATTAATAAAACTCCCTTGATTATCCTTAGCACCTGCAATAATTTGGTTTTCCTGATAAATATCACCGACCGCATTAACAACAGCAACACTGACAATGCGGTTGTCGCCCGTTTGTATCACTGACAGACCAATACCGGTTCGTGTTGGAGTTGCGTCCTGCCAAGCTTTTCCTGCACTTGCACCAAAACCAGCGCCAACACGGCCATATTGGTAGTCACCACTTGCACTTTCACAGGCCTGGTAAGCTAATTCTGGCGTTGGCGCAACAGCCTGCCCCGAATCAAAATCATAAATTGCCGCAGTCGGCACCAACGGAATTTGCCGATGAGGTGTTTGTAAGCCTTTCCCCTGCTCTTCTAGCCACTGCATCACCCCACTGGTAATGTCCAAACCAAAAGCACTTCCACCGGTTAGCGCTAAACCATGAACTTCATTAACACAAGTATCAAGGTCAAGCACTTGTACATCACGCAAAGCCGGTGCACTTCCACATAAATGGTAACCACAGGTAGCAGGTTCATCAAATAAAAAAACACTCACTCCTGTCTGGTTTTTTTGATCTTCAGCGTGACCTATTTTCAACCCTGGAATACTCACTATAATTGACTCCTTACCTTGTCTATCATTAATCATTTTTTTCTTCTCGCTAAAACTTTATCATAGTTGATCTTTAAATGCCTTAGGATAAATTTGATAATATACGCCCTTTAGATCACATTCTGGCAACCTTGAAACCTGCTTTAAGCTCGGCAAGATTAGAATAAAAAATGACACAATAAAGATAATAGCGCCGAAGATTTCCATTGTATAAGTAATACCAACAGCACTTAATAACAATCCAGCAAAATAGCTACCTAAAGGCAATGATAAAGAAGAAAATGCAGAGACTATTGCCATCATCCTGTTTCTATAGTGCTCCGGAGTCGCCAGCGAGCGTAACACAGTTGTATTGATATTAATCAACATTAATCCAGCACCACCGATAACCATAACAATAGCAATAATATAAGGGTTAACCAAAAGTGAAGATAGTAACAATGAAGCTCCCAATAGTAGCGTGCCGATAAATATAATAATATCTCGATAAAAAAAATCTGATAGCTTTTTAACTAAAAACAAGCTTGCAAGCAAAATACCAACACCAAACCCAGCATCAACCAAGCCTACAGACCAAGCACCTAAACCCAAATGATTTTTAATAAAGACAGGAACCAAAATCATAAAAAATGGATATAAGGCAAAATTGATTAGCATGGCTAAAATTGCAAAGTAAAACTCAGGTTTTACATAAAAAAGTGCTCTAATTCCATAGATCGTCTTATGGTACCAGTCCTTTATAAAAATTTTACTGCCTTTATTGATATCATTATTTAAGTTACTATTTTTAATAGGGTGAGTATTTGACTTAATTAATAAAACAAATATACAAGCAACAATGATAAAGATAAAATCAATAATAAATGCAAGCTGAACATTATATAAAGAAATTAATAAGCCAGCAAACCCAGGGCCAATCAGGGTAACCACTGAATAAACTGCTTTATTAAAGCGAAATGCTTCACTCACTTGCTCGGTTTTGACCAACATTGGTAATATGCTAGATTCCAGAGGTGAACGCACTCCAGTAGCAATACTGGATATAACAATAAGAAAAACCAGCAAGTAAAAGTCAAATATACCTGCTATTGACAAAATAATTAAGGCCAGTGCAGTTGCCGCGCTAACACTATTGCAAATAATAATAATCAACTTTCGATCAATTTGATCACCTAATGATGAAAATATAATCCGTGAAAATACCTCAAAAAAACTTGCATAAGCAATCAGTGAAGCAAATACAGCCGCTGAATTAATTTGTGATAGCGCCCACCAAGCCACTGCAAGTTGATTACAACGAGCACCTAATATACTGGAAAAAAAAGCAGCCTGAAATAAGTAATAATCCTTACTTAGCCGCTTATTATTCTTATTAATTGCATAACCCCTTTAGCAATTTTGAAAATTTTCAAATTATTTAGCTTGCTCATTTAAGAGCGCTGAATCCGCTTTTTTTTCTGATTTGCTATACAACCTCCAAACCAACGCAAGTGTTATACATGAGAGCAATACTTCTAACCAATAAACTTTGGCTATATCAATTTTGTCTCCAAAGACAATAGCAAGCAAATAAATGGCGAGAATCAACACCCCTGACAAGCTATTTACCAGTCCTTGCAAACGGCCTTGATAATCTAAATCTGTGAGCTCTTGAGCGCGGGTAACAATTAGCGGCCAAGCTGATAACGCAAGGCCAATAATAAAATATAAAACTTGCGCCCAGTAAATATTCTCATTATGGCTAAATAGCCAAAAACTCAAGCCCATGACAATAACAGCGGTTGCAAATACTTTATAAAAGCCAAGCTTTTGGACAAAGTATGGAAAGACAAGGCCACCGATAACCACACCGATAGAAAGCGCAGCCTCAAGATGGCCGAACTGAATCGCATTTGCATGCAAGACCTCTTTTGCATAAGGCGCAAGCAATACTGGCGCCGTCATAAACATCACCATAATCAAAAGCTGTATTATATAAATCGAAATTAACTCAGGATGCTGCCATAAATAAACAAAGCCCAGCTTAAAGTCTGTAAAAAACCCTTTTTGCTCCTGGTCTGACTTTTCTGGTTTTTCATAACGAATCGCCAATAAAATAAATGTACTCAAGATAAAAAGTAAGCCACAACCGAGTAAACTAAACTTTGGTGAGACAAGTACCATTAAAGCACCGGCCCCCCCATTCCCAAAATGCTTCCCAACTCATAGACCATATCCAAAGTTGCATTTGCATTTAGTAGTTGATTCTCCGGAACAATCTCGCGTACAAACGTCATAACCACAGGGATATATAAGCCAATACCAACCCCTAGAGCTAAACACAGCCAGTAAATCGATGTTGCTGATATTTTGCTTTGTATCATTAATGCGAAGCCAACTAAAATAATCCCACGGATAAAGTTAGTCATTAACATTAATGCCTTGCGATTATAGCGATCAGCAAGAACACCAGCAAATGGACCTAAAACAACGACGGGCAGCCAATAGCAAATCATCACAATTGCAACATTACGCATTTCATGACCCTGTCCCATCACCAACCAGGTCACGATAATATATGATAACCCACCACCGAAAGTCGCAAAGAACGAGCTTAAGATAAAGTATCGAAAAGATTTAATCTGAAATAAGCGCAAACGCTCTTTTAAATATGACATGATAACATCCAAAATAATTTTAATAAACAAAAGCACAAGTTTATTGTGTTAAAAATAGGCTATTCTGCGATGATTAAATCGCTAAAATACCGGCCCTTTGTTTAAAAAAATCATCTTACTCATTTTCTTTACTCTGAATGTTATCCTTTAGGGAACGTTCATAATATGACATACCCTAGGATTATCTGTCAACAACAAAATTGTTCAATATTTAAAATAAAAAGCGTAGGCAGATATAACGTATAAAGTTATAGCTTTAGAATCTATCGATAGGGGGCTAGATAAAAGTGATTAATAATATTTTACTTTTATAATGCAAACATATTATCAAGTTGGTTTAAATATACCCTCTTTTGCTTTTCTTCAAGAAATGAGGAGTTAATTGAATTTTTAGCGAGTTGAGCAAGCTCTGATTTAGATAGCGAAAGCCCTTCTTGTACGGCTAAATAATTATCTAACATATAGCCACCAAAATAAGAAGGGTCGTCCGTATTCACGGTGACACACAGACCATAATCAAGTAATTGCTTTAAATTATGCTCTTGCATAGTATTGAAGACACAAAGCTTAATATTAGATAAAGGGCATACTGTTACGGAAGCGTCGCTACCTCGGTAGGTATTTTGCACTTCCATGGTGCAAAATCGCCTCGCAAAACGCGACGACTATAATGCCTCGGCCGTCCCCGTCACGAGACGCTCCGTGCCTTAATTCGGCACACTCCGCATCTCGCTCTCAGATGACTCTACGGCTCGTATAGATTTTTAGACACTCGTTCCGCCGACTCCGGACCTAAAGGCCCTACGTCACTCCGCTCTGCTAAAAATCCGAGCCTACCTCGGAATACTCACCCCGCGCTTGGCGCTCCCTGGCTCGCATCGATGGAATCTGTCGCTCTAGTAAATAGTCCATTAACTTTGGATCTTCTATACAACGTACACCATGATCAATACGTTTGACTTTAAGCAAGTTAATTGCCTGCCAAATATAGTCAGCAGGCCCCTCTTCCCCTGCATGTGCAACAGCTAACAAACCATGCTGGTGCGCCACCTCGAAAACTTCCTTGAACTTTTCAGGTGAGCCCAATTCTGAGGAGTCTAATCCACAGGCAATAAATTTATCACGCCGTGTTGCTATCGCACTCTCTAAAGTATTCATAGCAGAAGCCGCACTCAAATGCCTTAAAAAGCATAAAATCAAACAAAAAGTCAGACCCAGGGATTTACTCGCATCTTCTAAAGCATGATAAATACCATCAATTACTGTTTCTATCACTACTCCACGTTCGGTATGTGTTTGCGGATCAAAAAACACTTCGACATGGACAACACCTTCAGCAGCAACTTTTTCTAAGTAATTCCAAGTCAAGTCATAAAAGTCTTGTTCAGTACATAATACTGCCGCTCCTTGATAGTAAAGATCCAGAAATGACTGCAAACTATCAAATTGATAGGCCTTTTTGACCTGCTCTATTGAATCATAAGGCAGTTTAATTTTATTGCGTTCAGCAAGCTCAAACATCAACTCAGGTTCCAACGACCCTTCGATATGTAAATGTAATTCTGCCTTAGGCAACTGCCTTATAAATTCGATCATATACTCGCCTTTATTATCAATGATATATTCTTATAAGTATATCAAAGTGTAGGGCACTTAACCTATACTCACCACAATTACTCCAATTTAACAGCTTTAGTTGCAATCATGCCTTGCATATATCGCTCAATAAGAAAACGTGGTGATGAAGGATGATCATCTTCATAAAACCCTGCAATAACAAATCCAGCAGAAATTTGCTGACCAATTTGGTCTGATAAAGTATGACCAAAAGTAATCGCTTCCCCTGAGTTTAATTTATCTTCATCAGCTTGGGCACCCAAGCTGATGACATCAGAATATGGCAATTTATATTTAGGCTTTAATAAACTTTGACTTTCCAAGCTTTGATCACGCTCAAAAATAAATAAAACAGGGTTATAAAAGCTTGCAAGCAATACCCCTCCTTTTTTAAGAACCCGATAGCATTCTTGCCACACATTTTTTAAACATGGGACATATAAGTTTGAAATCGGGTGAACGATATAATCAAAAGAATAATCATTAAAAGCACTCAAGTCTCGCATATCTCCCTGGATCGTTTCTAACACCAGAGAGTCTCTTTTTGCAACCTTTAAATCTTGCTCTAATTGTTTTTTAGAAGCATCAAACACGGTCACATTCGCACCAGCAGCAGCAAGTACGGGTGCCTGTTGACCTCCTGCAGCAGCAAGGCACAAAATATTCTTGCCTTTAATATCCTTTGGCAACCAATCATTAGCGAGCGGCCTTCGAGTAATATGAACCTCCCAATCACCATTTTTTGCTTTTTCAATAAGCTCTGCTGAGACTGGTCTAGACCACTCACACTGATTTTTTACATATTGATCCCACACTTGACTATTGTGTGAAACAACCTTATTAATTTCTATTCTTTCTTTAGTCATCTGCTCTCTCTTATTATTACCGTCTAACAGCAAAGCTAGCCTAAGATCGGCTAAGCTTAACCAAATAAAACTTAATCAAATAATAATTAACGATATTTTTAAGAGTAGCTTTATTGATATAAATAAATTAAAACCAAACTCAAAACAGTTATAGTTTGATCTTTTCTACTATCAAAAAATTGGAGATACCATGAATCCAACTAATTTTTTCTCTTATTAAATAACGCGAATTAACCGCTTTGAAGTTGCAAAAAATTAATTGTTCACTAGACTAACACCCGACTGAAAATTTTAAATAAGAAACAAACAGTATCTTAAATAGCAATAAAACTCAAGAATAATTTTAATTTGAAAAAAATTTAGAAAAGATCAACGAACGTTAAGAGACCAGCGCATAGGAAGCAATACTCTCTCTTCACTTTTACTTAAAGTCAAAGACTGCTCTAGTGACTGTTGAACTCTTGTGCACAAGGGCTCCAAAGGTTTCAAACATCGTTTTGGAGTAATGCTATTATTTTTCATAGAGTTAACCCCTATTATGATAGATTTTATCATTTAATCTAACAATAAATTAATAACAAGATTAAGCGTGAATATCGACATTATGGCCAAGAGAACCAACAGGGGCGACTGGCGGCATCGCCACAGATGCAAGCAGAGTAAGCACTGCAGCACCTTGAATTTCTTGACTCGTCTTTAGCATCGTCGCTTGTATCGACTCTTTGTACGCTCCGGCCATTGCAGAGCTAACTGAGGAGACATCCATATTATACACTCCCATAAATCATACGGGTTAAGACTGTATCGGCCTACCCTCTAGATGTTTTAGATGTTTTTTCTGGAACCAAATCCACCCCCCCCTCACAGCCTGGATGGCAACACAATAACCGTTTGATTGTTAAAAATATTCCATAAACCAGGCCATGCTTTTGTATCGCCTCAATCGAATATTGAGAACAGGACGGATAAAATCGACAGCGAGGCCCCAAAAAGCGGGCTAACCACTAGCTGGTAAAATCGTAATAATTTTAGAAAAATCATTGAAATCATTTGTAATCAAACCGTTAACTGAGGCTTACCTCAGTCATATATTCACCATTTGACCGTATTATACGGCCTAAAGAGTAATTATCATAGAAGATCACACTGTTATTAAAAGTTGATCGAAAAACTAGCCCAGCAATCACTCCTAACAACCTGATTCCACTATTTTCTTAGCAATTTATTAGCCAAATATTAATTTAAATTTACCCCTTGCAATTTAATAGAAAAACCCATAGCTTAGTAATTGTAGATAGCAATTAACTCAATCAACTGCATGAAGGAGTTTTATATGCAAGTTACGGTTACAGGTCATCATATTCCTCTATCAAACTCTCTACGCGACTTCGCCAAGCAAAAGCTCGGTAAATTATCACAACATTCTGAACAGATCCTTCACGCTGATGTCGTACTCACGCACCAATCCGGACGAAATAAAGCGGAAGTTAAAGTTGGGATTCCAGGACACAATTTAATTTCTCATGCCGATGGGCGGGATATGTACCATATTTTAGGCTTAGCGATTGATAAAGTTGATAAGCAGCTCGTCAGAGTAAAAGAAAAGCGCACAACTCGCCGCACTCAAGAAGTTACGATAAATGAAGAGGCGTAACTAAGTTAATTATTAATTAATGATTTAAGTGAGGCATACTTAGGTTCGATTGCTTGTTGTTATTTCTAACTGAGTATGCCTTAAAGATAGTATTATTTAGGCTTTGCTGAAGTTTTCTGCAACAAAATCCCAATTAACAAGCGCCCAGAATGCATCTAAGAACTTAGGACGCGCATTGCGGTAATCGATGTAATAAGCGTGCTCCCACACATCACAAGTCATTAAAGGTGTTTTGCCTTCGGTCATTGGATTGCCCGCATTCGATGTACTAACAAGCTCAAGCTCACCGGCTTGATTTTTCACGAGCCAACCCCAGCCCGAACCAAATGTCGTTACCGCAGTTTTCGTAAACTCTTCTTTAAAAGATTCGAAAGAACCAAATTTTGCATTGATTGCAGCAAGCAATTCACCACTCGGCTCACTGCCACCTTTCGGGCCTAGGCAGTTCCAGAAAAATGTATGATTCCAGATTTGTGCTGCATTATTAAATATACCCCCTGAAGACTTATTAATAATTTCTTCTAGGCTAGCATTGGCAAACTCTGTACCTTCAACAAGCTTATTCAAGTTAACAACATAAGTGTTATGGTGCTTGCCATAGTGAAACTCTAGAGTTTCTTGAGACATGTGCGGCTCAAGTGCATTCATTTCATAAGGCAGTGCAGGCAATTCAAAAGACATGATCATTGATCTCCTAATTGTTATAGTCACGTTATTCTAATGTGAATCAGTTCATTACGGCAACTGTTAATACTTTAATAATATGGTGTTGGGTCTTCAACACCGGCCTCAATAAAGCCTTTCTTACGATAAGCACAGCTATCACACTGCCCACACGCTCGCCCTTCATGATCTGCACGGTAGCAAGATACCGTTAAACGATAATCGACACCTAGCTTTAAACCCAATTGTATAGTTTCAGCTTTACTAAGGTGAGATAAGGGAGCATGAATATTTAACTTATTGCCTTCAACACCTGCTTTCGTTGCTAAGTTAGCCATATTCGCAAACGCTTCGATGTATTCAGGACGACAGTCTGGATAACCTGAGTAATCCACTTCACTGACACCAATAAAAATATCTTGTGCACCTAAGACCTCAGCCCAACCCAGCGCCATCGATAAGAAAATTGTATTGCGTGCAGGAACATAAGTCACCGGGATTTCACCATCTCCCTGATAATCCGGCACTTCAATTTCACTATTGGTCAATGCTGACCCTTGAGCGATACCATCCATAGAAAATTTGATGATTTCATGCTGCTTCACCGCCATTTTTTTTACAATACGTTTTACAGCATCTAATTCGGCATTATGCTGCTGACCATAATCAAAGCTCATAGCATAAACCTCAAACCCTTGCGACTTCGCTAAGGCAATACAGGTTGTTGAATCCAAGCCCCCAGAGGCTAAAACAACGGCTTTTTTCGTCATAATTTCACTTCCTTCTAAGCTCTTTCATCATTAAAACTCTAGAATTTCTCAGCATGCTAACAAAACTGATGGGAAAATACCAATCACTAGACATACTGCCCAGCGCAATAACCTGAGGCCCACGCCCATTGAAAGTTAAAACCGCCCAAATGCCCCGTCACATCAACCACTTCACCAATAAAGTAAAGCCCCGGCATTTTTTTAGCTTCAAGCGTCTTTGAAGAAAGCTCATTCGTTGACACCCCTCCTAAAGTCACCTCTGCCGTTCGATAACCTTCCGTACCTGCTGGAGTTAAGGTAAATTCATGCAACAACTTCACAACTTCTTTTAAAGCTCGATGATTATAATCCGCTAAACGCTTCGACTTTAACCAATGTTCAAAAAGCACCTGCACAAAACGTTTAGGTAGTAGCTCATTAATCACTGTTTTTAGCTCAACCTTAGGTCGTTGCTTTTGCAGCTGGGTCAAATATTCAAAGAGATCAAGCTTAGGCAATAAATCTATTTTTACAGTTTCTCCGGGTTGCCAATAACTTGAGATTTGTAGTATTGCCGGACCACTTAAGCCACGATGAGTAAAGAGCAAGTCTTCAATAAAACTTTTTTTACCACAATAAACTTCAACGTCTTCTATGCTCACACCGGATAATTCTTTGAAGTGCTGAAGATCTTTCGGGTGCAAAGTAAAAGGCACTAAACCTGCTCGAAGTGGCAAGACTTCTAAACCAAATTGCTTTGCGAGCTTGTGCCCAAAATCTGTCGCCCCCATCGTTGGAATCGATAAAGCCCCGGTAGCAATAACCAATGAGTCCGCATTGATCTGCCCATTCGTTGTTGCCAAATGAAAGCCTTGCCCTTGTTTGACTTTATCGACACTGCATTTTAACCAGATTTCAACACCCGCCTGCTCACAATCGGCCAATAACATTTTAACAATATCTTTAGAGCTATGGTCACAAAAAAGCTGACCTAACTTTTTTTTCATGATAATTGACATTATGCGCTTGCACTCGACGAATAAAGTCCTCAGGAAGAAAACGCTTCAAGGCTGACTTACAAAAGTGACTATTTTGAGAGAGGTAATGATCAGGATGCGTATAAATATTAGTAAAATTGCAACGCCCGCCCCCTGACATCAAAATCTTCTTACCCACTTTATTGGCATGGTCGATGACGAGCACTTTTCGGCCACGTCTGCCCGCTTCAATCGCACACATTAACCCCGCCGCACCTGCACCAATCACAATCACATCGACATTCAAAATCGAAACACCTCTTTACTTCTAAAAAAATTATTGTATGGAGGAAACTCGCACATTTATCTTTTCCTCTGTTTTATTTTTAGTCAGTTCTCAAAAACCACAACTGGTTAAAAATTGATCAATTGTTGTAAGGCCACATCGCAGCTTTATTTGCAAAACTTATCCACACCCTTATTAACAAAAGCTGTGGACATTCACTTATCCACAGCTCTCAGTTCACAGCATTTGACTAACCAAATTTGCCAAGTTAGTCAAGCCATTTTCCAGTTTTTTTTGACCAAGGAAATCCACAACTCATCCGTATACAATGACGATAGGCTTCAGTCGTCGAAAATAAAGTCCCCGGCACAATACTGATTTTTTTTTCGTGCGCTTGTAAAAATAATTCTTTCGCATCCACCTGTTCAGGCAACTTCAGCCACAATAAAAAGCCACCTTCAGGCGCCGACAAAGCAATATCATCCGGGAAGTGCTGCTCAATAGCAAGTCGCGTTTGGCTCACTTGACGTGCCAAGGTATGACGTAATCGCCGCAAATGTTGCTCATAACCGCCCTGCAAAATAAACTGACTGATCGCCAATTGTGCAGGAGAGTTTGACGTCACCGTCCGTGATAACTTAATGCGAGCAAATTCTGCAAGAAAACGCCCAGGCATCGCCCAGCCAACACGATACCCTGGAATCAACACTTTAGAAAATGAACTGCAATATAAAACAATACCACTCTCATCAAATGACTTTAACGACCGCGGCACCGCCGGCCCATAGCCACATTCAGCATAAATATCATCCTCAATCAATGGAATATCAAAGCGAGTGGCTAATTGCACCAATGCTTGCTTATTCGCATCGCTCATCTTAAAGCCCAACGGGTTTTGAAAATTAGCTGAAAGCAAACATGCCTGCACTCGGCTTTCTTTAAACAACATTTCCAATTGATTTAAGTCCATACCCTCTTGTGGGTCAGTAATCACTTCTATCGCTTTTAAATGCAAACTCTCAAGTAGTAGCAAAAAACCGCTAAAGATCGGTGACTCAACGGCCACTGCATCGCCAGGAGAAGTGACTGCGCTTAAACTCATAGCAATCGCTTCCATACAGCCTGCGGTGATCACCAGCTCTTCTTCATGGCAACCACTCACACCCTGGCCTTGCATACGTTTGGCAATCTCACAACGCAAAGGCAAATAACCACGGGGGTGCATATATTGCTGACTATCCAAAGGCTGCATACGCATCGCACGCCCCATCAAACGCGCCAACTTTTCTCCCGGCAATAATTCAGGGCTGACTAAGGCTGCACCAAAAGGTGCCATATTATGATCCGCACACACCTCTGCAACCGTCATATGCAAACTGTCTACGGTGACCTCACGCGCTTCAAGTGATAACTGCTTTTGAGCTTTTAAATTGTGTGTCGCCTTGACAGGATAAGCCACATAATAGCCCGACTGAGGCTGAGAAATTAGCCTGCCTTCAGCTTCCAAGCGTTGATAAGCCTCAATGACCGTAGCCAAACTCACTCCTTCACCCTCACTCATCTTACGCAAAGAAGGGATACGATCACCCGGCTTTAATTGACCCGAATCAATGCGTTGGCGCAACAAACGCATGATCTTCTCATAACGCAGTTCTTTCTCTTTATGCATAACAAAGCCTCAACAACCACATAACTGTTATGGTTATTTTTTTACTTAATTGTATCTGTACTGGTAATAAATATCGACCTAAACTGGCGACTATAAAATTGCTTTATGCTTCAAACCTAGCCCATTTAAGCGAGCCTTGACATGCAATCAGTTAATTTAAAAGTAAAAATTGCGCTTATCATCACTATTATTCTCTGGTCTTCGGCCTTCATTGGCATCCGTGTCGGCTTAGAAGCCTATACCCCTGGTCCGCTTGCCCTGTTGCGTTATGCTGTTGCTTCACTGTGCATGCTGTTTTTCTACTTACGCATCAAAAAAGCGCAGCCAACTGTCGCTATTCGACTATGGCCGTGCAATCATCTGCGGCATCTTAGGCTTTGGGGTCTATAATATTGCGCTTAATATGGGTGAAGTCACCACCAATGCCGCCATCTCCAGCTTCATCATTTCTCAAGTTCCATTACTGACTATCCTCTGCGCCAGCTATTTTTTAAAAGAAAAGCTCTCAGGGGCCAATAAACTAGGCTTACTCATCAGCTTTATCGGCATTTGTCTTATCTTATCGAGCCAGTACTCAGGCGCTGCATTTAACTATGGCCTCATCGATGTTATCATCGCAACGGTTGCAATGAGTTTATACAATATTTTGCAAAAGCCCCTATTAAAACGCATGTCACCGATGGAATTTACTAGCGTCGCTATGTGGTCAGGCACTGCAATGATGCTCATTTTCACCCCCGACTTAATCCACGAAGTTCAGCACGCGCCGCTTTGGATCACTTTAAATGTTATTTATATGGGAATTTTTCCTGCAGCAATTGCCTATTTTCTCTGGAGTTATGCCTTAAGCAAAGTGCCCACCTGTTACGCTGCTTTCTATTTTTATTGCATCCCTTTAGTCACAACCTTCATGAGCATCACTTTGCTTGGCGAAACACTTTCTGCTATTGGCTTTCTAGGTGGACTCGTTGCACTGCTCGGTGTTGTCATTGCTCAGCATAAGAAGAAACAGCAAGTAACAACACACACCAAAATAAAGCTAACCAAAGAATCCAATCTAACATCTTAATTAAATTAACAAGGATAAGCGCCCATACCTCAGAGGTTAACTCACGAATATTGCCATCTCATTATT
>NZ_MDTU01000001.1:2948391-2957371 GCF_001720395.1 Piscirickettsia litoralis | reverse complement strand
CACATCTAGCATCACATAAGCTAGGGTATAAGTTTTAGGAAAACCGCCTATTTTGAAAAAAATTAGGCGGTATATAAAAAATAATGGAGATAATCCCTGTGAGCCAATACATCAACCGCCAAATTAAAGATAACATTTTAACCTTACAGTTTAACCGTCCTGAGAAAAAAAAGTGCACTTAACTTGGATATGTATCGAGCGATCACATCTGAGCTTCGTGCTTCTGAAAAAAATGACAACATTAAAGCTGTTTTGTTTACAGGTATTGGCGACTCTTTTACCAGCGGCAACGACCTTAAAGATTTCGCCAAACTCAAAACCGCTGAGGACTTCAAAGATATCGTCAGTTTCTTACATACAGTCAGCGAATATAAAAAACCGATGATTGCCGCAGTAAACGGTTTAGCCATCGGCATCGGCACCACTCTATTGTTCCATTGCGATCTCGCTTTTGCAACACCGAATGCGCACTTTCAATTACCTTTTATTGATCTTGGCCTGTGTCCAGAAGGTGCATCGAGTTTATTACTCACCCAAACTGCCGGTTATAAAAAAGCCACGGAACTCCTTATGACGGGCAGAGCTTTTACCGCTCAAGAAGCGCTAGAGTTTAACATGATTAATGAGTTATTTTCTAAAGACAGTTTACTAGAAAAAACACTCAACCATCTCAATGCCCTCACTCAAAAACCAACACAAGCATTACAGGTCACCAAACAGCTTTTGAAACGTCCTCACGCACAAGCGATTGCTGAGGCAATTGAAGTTGAATGTGCTTATTTTATTAAGCAATTACAAACACAAGAAACTCAGGACATTATCAGTAATAAAATCACAGGCTCTCGCAAATAAAAATTAATGTACAGTATGCCACCGTGCTTGCTTAAACCACTAAGACGAGCACGGTGTATAATTTTAATCAGTTTTTAATCCAGATAAATCGACTTTAGCCTGCAGCGGATTTGCCCCACTCAAAGGAGGGTGCCCTAATGCATCTTGCTGTTGCAGGCATGTATACAGTCCCCAGTGATAATTAATATTACTATTCACCCCCATACTCACCTCATCAGCAAAGCTATCATTACATAAGGTTTCATCGTATAAGCTGAAAAATAAAACAGTTTGAGGTCGTGTTCTCATCGCTCCACTTTTCAACCACTTTTTCACAGTATCTACTGTACTTTGTAGCTGACTCACGCTTGCTGTATTATTTGCTCCATAGACACTGCCTGCCGTAGGCCAGCCTGTTTCGCCCAAATTAATCACTAATTTTCCATCATTTAAACTATAAGCTTGTGGCCAGTTTTCAAAAGCGCTTAAAACAGCCTGATAAATTTTTTTGATAAGCTGTTAATAAATTTTCATTAAATTCATCGCCAGTACCTTCTATTTTCTGTATCCAATAAGGGTATAAACTCAAATAAACGGCTGCATCCTTTTGCTTAGCGATTGTGCTAAATGCTTTACACATTGAGCTAAAATCAACTCCAGCGTAATTATCACTATCACAATGAATAGAATAAATCCCTGTTGTTTTATTCTTAGTCAAAAATTCAGCATTATTGCTCCCGGTAAAGCCAATACCAAACGATGTTGAAATTTGAATATTTTTTGAAGCCTGGGTATTTTGTCGATAGACTATTTATTGCTGTTTGCAAATTGATAATATATTGATTTAAATTTTCAACTATTGTTTCTTACTAGAAAAATCACTCGCAGTTGTCGATAAATGCAATCCCACTTCCCAACCAACAACGATAACTTTTACATGTGACACAATAGGTAAAACATACTGATATAAATAGCGAGTTGCCGAATCTGTCGTTATTAACCACTTTGTTGGGTTATCTATCCCTAGCATAATATCAGCATTGTCCGGCAAAGCCCTCACCGCATTATTAAATGCACATGCTCTCGCATTTAAAATAACCCCTGTAGAGGTTGGACCACAAGAGGCCATTAACCCGTGATTGTCATAACTTCCTCCCCAATCGCTAGCATCTCCCTCATTAAAGTCAGACATTGTTCTTAACAGTAAAAAATTATCCGTTGCCCGACTCACTGCATTTCGCATATCTGTTGAGCTATATGGATAAATAGGGTAACCATTAACATTGAAACTATCAGCTAAGTCCTCAAATACAATACCATATTTGGGCAAATCATTTGAATAAAAAGACTGAGGTGAAAACAAAATCAATAAAAAAGGCATGAAAAGGTAAGCGTAAAAATATAACTTTTTAGGCACGGCTTAATCCTCACAACAACATGAAGTTAAACTTTACTATACCATCTTCTATTTCTGCTCCCTACTCTTATAATAGGGAGCAGTCCAAAACCACTTATTGAACTGTATACACAGGATCATTATTCACTACAGTCTGTTTTCTCTCGTGACCTTCCATCATTAGTTGTGGAACATCATTGGACGAAGAATCGTTCACCGCAGGCTTATGTCCGCCAAATGCTCGAATAATTGGGTTTTTAGATTCATTTTGTTGAGGTCCAAGTTGATCCAACTCAATATAGCTCTTACCCAATGTATTAGGTACAAAAGCCTTACTACGCCTCGCAGATGTAAATGCTGTCTTTATTTTAATATTTTGAGTTTTTCTATTAGGCCCAGCCACAAAATTAGGAACTACCAATAAATTTGTATGCGCCTTATTCAACTTTGTATCTGCCTGTCCTACAAGCAGAGAGTAGTCTCCCAGCGCGTCTAGCAGTTTGCTCTGTTTCTGTTTCTTAGTTGTCGACCACCCAAAGTCTTCTTTCTTTATCAAGGCGTTAATAATATCGTGTCCCTTCTGTCCAAACTCCAGCTTCACTTGATTTAAATCATAAAGCTTAAGTGGGTTAGGAGTGCGACTCGTTGCTTCAAAAATCTTAGATATAAGCGTATTATGCTCTGTAGCAATAGCTGCAAGCTTTTTAGAACACAATCTAACTTTCGCTATATCCGTTTGTATAATCTCCGTTCCATTAATAATCATTGCCCTATAAGATTGTGAGAGCTTTTCTAGCAGCGTACTAAACTCTAGAGGCAAGGCACCATAATCCTTTAAAGATTCCCACATTTGAGATGCTGAAATAGAAAGATCCTTTGCTTTTTCAAAAAATGTTGTTCCCAAGTGAAGGCCAATCTGACGCCCTAACTCATAAAAGGCTTGCTCAGCGCACTTTTTCATGGTGTGTCTAAATTTAGAGTCAGGAATACCTTGCTTTTCTTTTCCAAAAATAAGCTCTTCATCTTTGGCAATCTTCATGCACAAATTAACAAAGTTTAGATATTTCTTAAGAGGAACCGATCCATCTTTGGGTTCCTGAAATTCCATGATCAGTTTTAAAAGTTTTTCTGCAATTATTAATCGAGATTTATCTGTTGCAAGGAACATTCTCTCTGCAAGAAGGCCCGAGCCGAAAAGTCCACTAGAGTCAGACACATAATCTTTGATAGCTTGAATAAACTCTCCAAAATTAGGGTGGGCCACACTGACTGCGTCCTTATTGGCTAAAGTCTTCCCTTTGCTTAGCTTTTCATAGTAGTTATGCCGATTTTGGTTTGAAGAACTCATTGGGTAACGATTTCTTATCCACCCATCATTTTTCTCAGTATAACCAAAAAATCTGTGCGGATGAATCATCATCGGCAAGGCCATATTTCTTAAAGTAAGTATACACTTCTTCAAGACGTTTTTTTTGGGCTATCTCTCAATGAAGTAGGAAAAAATGGCATAATAATAATCTCCATATTTAAAATATAAAAAAATTATGCAAATATTAATTAAATTTTCAAAACCAATTAAAATAATTAATATAAATGCATGAAAGGCGTTAACAATATACTTACACGGTATTTTAAAAAAAATCAATATAGATTATTCAGTTGATTTTTATACTTTACAAAGAAGGTTATAAATCATTTATAGTGCTTTTATGATTTTACATGAATTATATTCTTATTTTATCTTATACTTCCTTGAAAAGTTAATGATTTCTGACTTTGATGTAAGTGCAAAACTTAAACGGCAAAAGAAGATTCTCCTATGTTAAATAGATTCCTTACATACTCTCGAATTATCTCTTCGCTGGAATTAACAATTATTTCTATGAAAAACTGCGATTCCATAATTAACCTACCCAAACGTATCGTTTTCTAACCCCTGGGTATATGTTAAAAATTTCAGCAATATATAATTGATCATTCAATAAAATTACCTTACCAAACTCATTTAATGAATAAAACGCCATATTGTGTATTCTTTCGCTCTTCGAAAAGCAAGTGGTTTTGCGTACTAAACACTTAATTCGGGATCTTAGGGTTAAGTGCTTACACTCAATGCTCTGCATGGTTTTTTCCAATGAGATAGGAGTCCCAATCATCTATATAGTAATAGCGAAGATGAAAGATGAAAGCTTTGATTTAATTGCGATTAATGCCTCACCTTGAGGTCAGTCAAAATAATAGGTGATAATTTTACAGGTTGAGTGATCAATTGCATGCCAAAGCCAGCGCTGGTTTTAAACTTAATGAAATCATTTTGACTAAATTATTTTCAACCTGCTTGTAATTATACGATATTAATCAATAAGATACATCACCTGACCTTTAAACTCTCATATAAGTATAAAAAGCTGCTAACCAACAATACGAATAATAATCCAGCAATCACGTCCAATAAATAATGCCAGCCAAGTAAAAATGTTGATAACCATAAAGTACCATTAATAAGCAATAGTAGATAAAAAGCAACTTTATACTTTTTAAACAAAAAATGTGAATAGTGTTGACCAAATCACATGAAACGAGGGGAAACTGATTAAGCCATTACCAACAACTGTAGGTAAAACTCCTTGGTGAATTTGTTTGAATTGAAGAGCCAAGCTAATTTGTCCGCTTAAAAGATATTTATGTTCAAGAATACTCGCAGGTGATGCTGTAGGCCAAAAATAATAAATAACACAACCAATTAAATTTAATATTGAAAATTTCAATAAAAACATTTCAACATCTTTTCTATTAATAATAAAGCAAGCTAAAATAGGAAGTATCAATGCTTGACCCTCCAGTGAATTATATACAATAGTCAAAAAGTAGTGCAAATAATGATGTTGATAGACCCATGAAATTATATTATTTTGATTTAACCCCAAAGATAAATCAGTTTGATATAAGAAACTATCTATATTTTTAAATGGTGTAAATTGAATATTATAAGCGCAAAATATCGCAACCCAACCAATAAGGTATATGCTGATCAATTTAAACATCAAGCCTATTTTAGGAAATGCTCCAAACAACCCCAAAGAAAATGATAATAACACAAGCGCCAAACATATTAAAATAAAATTTGTAATTAATGGCGGGTTTTCTAAACTTAGATAATGAGTATACTTATAATTAATATAGTAAACTACAAGTGATAGCAATATTAATACAAATGAAAAAATCACAGAAAGCTTATCTAAACAAGATAGATTTTTGATAAAATAATTTCTAATTTTATCGAAGTAAAACGAAGACATATCATTTAAACATAAACTCACTTCCATATGCTTTCAGACCATTCTTTCAAGGTTATACCTATATACCCCAACTTTATTTGAGTTAACCAAAAATGATATTTAAACGATAGTGACAAACATACAGCAGAAGCAGCAATACCCATAAGCCCCGTTAAATATGAGCCTTTGATTGTGCAAACTAATGTATAAATGATAATTACAATAAATAGTAGAAAATATAACCATACAAAAAAGCAAAAAGCATGCTTTGCCGCGGCTATATCCTTTTCAGTCATATTTAGCTGATCAATAGCGAATCTCTTTCCTTGCTTTATTTTTAGAGATGAACGGGTTGTAAATTTCTTAGAAGATAAAAATAAAAAACTAAAACTCTCTTTTTAAAAACGAATATGAAATTGCTGATTTTAATGTCGAAATTACTTTTTTTAAACACAATATATCACCTAATATAGTTATCCAATTTAACAATATCACCTTCTTTTATTGTAGCTTCTTCTAAAACATCAACTACAATCAATACAAGAATAAAGAAATTTTCAACTGTAGAGTTAATAAATATCGCTTCACCACTCTTACCTTCTACCCGCTTTTTGCTATAACTTACTTTATGCCCAAATAAAAAACTACACACCAAGTTTGACTTCTTTAAAATCAGCTCTAACACCGGCCCTGTAGGTGAAAGGACTTCTGAGTTAGCAATCTCCTTTTCTTGAAAAGTAAAACTATAGTCATCATAAATATTTATTACTCTTGACAAAATAGACTCATAATTCATATCAACCTCCATTGTCTTTTTGAATAATCTGAGAAACTCCAAAAAGACTATTAGAATATTCGTTACTACGTTGAACAAGCACAGACCATATAATATTTTGGCTATCTTTCGAATTTCCTTGCTGATATGTAATTATCATTGGTACTTGTAAGCGCCAGCTATACACACCATTTACACTTCCTTTTTGTACTACAATTGGAATATCAGAAATTACTGCTCTATAAATATACTTATTTAATTTTCTCTATAATAGGTTTAAACGCTTTTAAATATTGTTCCCAACCATACTTCGTAAAATATTTTCTTTTTTCTTGAATTTCTGTCCGATAATTCAAAAAATCTAGCTCATTAATGTGTGGAATAATATCAGATAACCAGCTAATCACTGCCGAATCACTCTGTATAGGCTTTAATAATGAGTGCAGACGAATTAATTGACCGTTTGTTGTTGTTGCAAAATACTTTGGCTCTGGCTGCAACTTCAATGAGATAATAAAGGAGACCAATAGCACCATATTAATTAGAATTGATATTAATAAGACGAGAGAAGCCCTTCTAAAATTATCCCTATAAAAATCATTTCTATATTTTACTTTCTCTAATGCTGAATTAATCAAAACAAAAACCTCTAATTACTAATGCCAATTTTTAAAAAATATCATGTTAAATAACTCTGATATCACAACCATCATCAAAGCTATTGTCTGAATCTCGTGTATTGCTATTATTCAAGCCATTGTTTGATGATCTGCTTAAATTTGTGCCGTTAAACTCACCCAATTGACCACTGACCTTCCGTTTTAACGCTTCTGTCTCTTTTATTATTTTTCCTAACTCATGGTTAATGTCATGTTTTTTATTGTTATTTCTCAATCTTTTAAACAGAGAAATAATTGTACCTAAAAATCCAGCTTTAAGTGGGATCTTTTCTTTATTAGGCAGGCTATTATTTAAACTCACAATGTTCTTTGTTTCATCGCGTATATACTTTAACCTTTTTCTCAGATCCTCTTGTTGCATACTAGATAAGTCACGTGTATTTAAATGCTTTATTTGTTTAATTAAATCCTTCGCTCTATCAGTACCTTTTTTAAGCCTGCGCTCTGGAGGCTGTTTTTGTATTATACTGCTGTGAACTTCATTCTGAATCCCGGCAATATTTTCAAGCAATTGACTTTGCAGGCTTGGTTGTGCCTGTGGTTGTGCCTGTGGTTGTGCCTGTGGTTGTGCCTGTGGTTGTGCCTGTGGTTGTGCCTGTGGTTGTGCCTGTGGTTGTGCCTGTGGCTGTGGTTGTGCCTGTGGCTGTGGTTGTGGCTGTGGCTGTGGCTGTGGCTGTGGCTGTGCCTGTGGCTGTGGCTGTGGCTGTGCCTGTGGCTGTGCCTGTGGCTGTGCCTGTGGCTGTGGTTGTGCCTGTGGCTGTGGCTGTGGCTGTTGCTGTTGCTGAACTTGCTGGCTTAGCTGTTGATTATTTTGCGACATAAAAACTTCTCCAGATATGATTGATAATAACTTGTTCTTCTCTTTAGTTTATAGCCCTCGAATCTCACTTCCTGCCGCTTCACCACCTTTCTCTGCCACTTGAATATCTTGAGATTTTGCTTGTACATTTGATTGGGTTTCTGTTTGTTTAGATTGAATTCCTTGCTGCACGCCAGACCCCATTGCTTGCCCAGACTGACTAGCCATCCCCTCGGCTTTCCCTTGGAGCTGCTGTACCTCTTCTGCACCTGCTCGATGGCTAGACGACGCACCAATCCAATCAAATACTTTATCTGGGATTAAATAAATAACAGAAAAGCATTTACTAAAAGCCATCATCATAAATGACGCATAAATAAAGATTAAAAAGCAAGCAACAATTCCACGCACCATGCCTGATGATGAAAAGTTATTTAGCACTAACGGAGCGACCAGGTGAAAACCTTGAGCTGAATAAGTGATTAAGACATAAGTGAGAGCCATTGCTGTGATTACGCCTATGACCATTAAAACGGGGCGAAAAATAATATTCAATGCAATTTTAATTGCAGGTGAGCCATGTCCCAAAACTTCATGACCCTCTGGATAAACAAGTGCCAGTGCAACGAGAGGAGCAGCAACTAACCCTTCAAGTATACTTAACACCCAAACAATTGTACCTGCCCAAAATAAAAAATAAGGGATTAAAGGCATCATAACAACAAAACCAATCGCTGCAGTAAATAAAGAACCTAATACAACCAAAGCAATAGGCAACCAAGCTAAAGACATTGATAGATTGCCAATCTGTGTTGCCATAAAAAGTTGAACCGCGGTTTGTCCCATAATTGCAACTGCTGTGCCAACATTTCCTGCACCGAAAATACCTCCAAATAAACCGGCAAATCCAGCGCCTATTGACCACTTAGAAATCATTGATTCAGCGGTATTTTGGATACTGCTAAATTGCCCTTGATAGCTTTCAAAAATATTTGTGAAGCTATTAATAACAACTTGTACCGTATCAGCACCGACTTGCTGGGCTTGCATAATTTTACTAAATAAATTATCAGAAGGCATTCCTAACTGATAAAATTCATTCATAATACCAGTAATATCTGAAGATAAGCCATTACCGCCTAGCTGAGAAAATATTTTATCAATCACTGCATAGACAGGAACCGCCGTTGTTGTCGTTGATTGATATACTCCATTTTCTTT
>NZ_MDTU01000001.1:2939650-2947839 GCF_001720395.1 Piscirickettsia litoralis | reverse complement strand
TTAAGTAGGCTTGTAGTTGTTCAATACTTTGACACTTTTTTGTACTACTGTCAGATGTGCATGAAGGCACAGCCTGATAAATATCATCTGCCCAGCTACTTGATGCCATACTTAGCCCTTTTGGTATAGAGTGAGTGGTAGAGATAATGCCTGCCGTTTTATTAACTGAGGCCGCACTAATTTCACTTGCATATTGGCGGCCATCAGACTTTCTCTCATAATAAGGTATCACACCATTAACAATGGGGTAAAAATGTACATGCAAAGGAATATTATAATGGATCGTTGATAAAATACTCATACTTGGATAAGACAGTGCTTCATCAAGTTTATTTTTCATTGACTCTAAGTTATTATTCATAATTTTATCAATCGCTAAATAACTCTCACCGCCAATCCACCAACTATTGATATAATTTTTAAATGGATAATTCTTATCAATTTTATCAACAAGACTATAGGTTTGATTTGATGCTTCTAATTGCAAGCACTCTAAATAGCGCAGTGTTAGTTCATTTGAATCTTTATTGTCATTACTGGATAACAAATAATTTTTACAGTCAGAGTAATAACTTTTAGTTTGGCCTGTAGAACTGTTATTCGTATCAGCAATACCTTGCGGTGTACTCGTTGGTGACGTTTCAAGAAAGTTTAATAGGTTTTTATTCAAGCTGTTAATATATTGATTTAGATTATTATTTGCTTGAGTCAGCTGATTAGAATACAAATTCTCAACAATTTTTCCTGTTGATTCATTTGCTTGTCTCGAGTAATTACTTTCAGTGCCGTTCGCATAATCACTATTATTAAATTTAAAGACGATATTTCCTTTTGCATCAACATAAATTTTTTTCGCTTGAGCCAGTGCTACTATCTTGACTAAAAGTATTACTATCACCTAGACTAGAATTAAGAATAATTGTTTGATTTTTACCCGCAACAGAAAAATTATAATTATATTTTTTCGAAGTCGAAGCAGAAGAGCTTGTCAATAATGAAGTAACAGCATTAACACATTGCTGTGCAAGTGTTCCACTTGAAATTCCTGCTATACCCGGGTTATTAATTTCAATGCCATTCTTATCATATGGAATCTGATAAAACCAGCGCATAGCTTGAATGAACTGATCAAATTGGTTTGCCTGACATAACTGACTCGCATAAGAAGTCAATTTTGGCAAAATTGTTGTAGGAATAGTTGATTGTGAAGCCGCACAAAAGGTTGCAGCACCATCTATATTATAAAACTGGTTAGCAGCATCCACATTACATTCATATTTATTTTTAGCAAATGAAGCTATAGGCAAATCTGCAGTATTTAGCCCCAAACTTCCAGCAACCTTTTGCACTGACCGATAAAGCACTGCTTTACCTACATCATCTTTTACACTATTTAATAGGCTGGTAGGAACTGCTGGAATAGCAGTGTGATCTAAATCGGTTTCTAGACTATTCCACACATAATTTGCAAGTTGCACACCAACAAGAACAGCATATAACAAAACAATTTGCGCCAAGCAAAAACCATACTTAACAGGAACAATACATAAAGGACCAAAGATAGCACGTAAAGGCATCCACATCGACGACCAATTTTTCCCTAGAAACTCACCTTGGTGTGCCGTATTTAAGGTTCCGACAAAAATAACAATAGCATAAATAACTAATAATAATGACAACAAACCTGAGTTGAATGCTGAAATAACATAATGAATTACAGTTGGGTCTTGCTCTGACGCATTGGACCCTGAGACCCAATAAATAATATTACCAAAAATCTGCCAAAGAAAATAAACAGATTGATCATCTACAGGCCCTGGAACTAATGACACCATAGTATTTACCTTTATTCTTATTTATTTATAATTAATATTATTAAGTTTTTCTTTTAACAATAATTGATTGTCAGCTATTTTATCTAACTGTGAAGAAATCTTACCATCATCCATTAATGAAGCTATTTTTAACAATGCATTTAAATACTGGAGCTGTATCTTTTGATAATTCATTAAATTATTAACTGACAGTTGCAATGAAATACTTCGAAGTAATTGATCTCTGGTCGAAGCTTTCAGGCCATCAAACCAATTCGAACCTAATTGAGTTTGTACTGATTTAAGTAATTTTTTATTCGTCTTTTCACTAGCATTTATCTGTGAGAGCACAGCGGTTGATAATAGTATAGATTGCGGTGAAATTCCCGCACCTACTATATTGCTACCTTTTTCTTGGCTATAATATTCGCCTTTGACTAAGCTCATAAGGTAACTATTATTAGGTAGCTGCTCTACCAAAGTATGCATACTATTATTAATATTTTTATCATTTTTTAGTTGGCTAATATATTCTTCAAACTTCGATGAGCTATTTTCTCCCTGCCACCCTTGTAAGCTTTTATCAAAATCACCCGTTAAAATTCCAGAGTTTAATGAATTATTTGATTTATTCATTGAATAAATCGATTTTTTTCGGTTAGCAATAATGGCATTTAAATTTTGCTCTAATAACCCTAAAGAAATTGGATTGGCAGCATAGGTACAGAAACTTCTTAGCACTATTAATATTACAGCAATATATTTAATTAAAAATGTTAAGTTAATATTAACCATTATATACCTCATTTAATAAATTATTTAAAATAATATCGCATGCATCTGTCACTGTTAAATCATGGCTTTCTTCAACTAGAGTGCTAATTTCTTTTGTTGCACTCCCACGAGGATATTTTAAGGCTAAACGCTTTCTTGCCTCTTCTGGACCAATGAGCTTATAAAGTGACTCACGAATATAGACATCCTCGGTTGTTGTGTTAAATGCCCATAACTCTACGGCACTTACCGTACTTGTTAATAATTGGGTGTTAACTCCCTGTTTCGTTACAAACTGGGCAATAAATGTGGCTCCTGAACTTTTAGGGCCATGAACTCGTGTTGCTAATGCATATTTTTCTGTTTCATTAAGTCCAAATACCCTGCAAGTTTCATCAATACTTTGTGTGGAGCCAGAATCTAGAATAAAAACTCCAGTTGCAAAATCTATCATGAGCTTATCAAAATCATTCAATGCTTGAGAGGCAAGAGATATTTGAATTTTCCATTTACGCCCTTCACGCATATCTTGAATAACTTGATCACGCACGGAAGGGCTGTTAGCGGTACGATGAAATTCATCATACACGATTCGCTTAGGCTCTTCTAAAATCTCACGTATGCGATTTTCATGATAACTGTGATAATGCTTAGGAAAAGAGTGAATATCATCATGTCGTAAAAAATAGTGTTGTGCCATCACATGACGAGACAACATATACATCACTGCTGTTTGCTTCTCAGCAGCCGCACTTCCAGAACGTGCAACATCCTCTAAATCTAAAGCAATAATCCGTGCTTTTTCCAAATTCAGCTGAGTTGGGCTCGTCAAGGTTGGAAAGTTGCGAATAATCGCTGACATCGTTCGACAAAATGCAGAAATAAAATCTTCCTGGCTCCCTGCCAAAGAAACTTTTGCATAAATATCTTTAATACCATGAAAATGAGCTACTGAAATTGTATCGGCTAAAGTGGGCATTGCATATTTTTGAGAGCGCAATGCCAAATCAAAATAGCCTTTATTAAAAAGAATATCTGTAAGCTCCCACCAACTCATTTCAGGCTTAATTTCAATATTAATCTGATTGATTTTTTCTTCTAAATAAGAGTCCATATGAGGAATATAAGGTTTAGGCTGCTCACCATCACTAAATTGGCGATATAACTCGTCAACAAGTAAGCTCAACATGCCAGACATTCCATCAGGCACACAATCTTGCGCACGTTCAACATAAAGCAAACTTAGCACATTAATTAAAAATGAGCGATGCAATTTAGTTGGATAACGGGCGCCTAATTGAGTATCAAACGGATTAATCGCATGACCATCTTCAAGTTTTAATCGATGATAAAGAACCATATTTTTCTCATCTTCAGCGAGCCCTTCTTTTAATAAAGAAATAAACCCTTTACTCGATGGACCGATATCTATAATTGCAATACGCGGCAATTGAGATAGCCCTGGAGATAAACAGAGTCCCAAATTTAAACTATTTAGAAGCACTGACTTACCAGAACCTGAACGTGCATAAATAATATCAATCCAGCTCACCTGATGATTAGAGCCTGGCTGATAAGGCCAAAGTTTACCATCAGGTGTTCTAAACAATAATGCACCTTTCTTCCAAGGGGAAGCAGGTCGTGTGATAGGCAGCATTTTAACCACTTCTGATAATGGCGCCCCAGATGTAACCGCCGCACTTTTATTACGTACAGCAACCGCACTTGATAAAACTTCGGCATAAGGATCACCATAAAACTCTTTAACCTCGGCACCTCCCCAAGCTTGAGCAAGCTGGGCAAGCTTGGCTGAACGCTGTTTTAATAAATTCATTTGCCCAACAGGTGCCCAAGTTAATAAAATCATCTTTAATTTAACAATAGGATCATCGCCACGCTCATCAAGATATTTCAATAGTTTATGTGATTCGACAATTAATTTATTATGATATGAACTAAAAGTTAAAAACTGCGCTAACCAGTTTTTTGATTGTGTTACTTTAATTCCATTACCAGCAATCTGAAAGGAAACACGCCAAGGTAAATCAGCTAATGCTGCTCGCCTAAATAAATCATAAAAGGGCCTAATATTTTTTGGAAATAACTCAATATAAAGTGGATAGTAAAGCGTATCACCAACACGTGCTATTTTTAAATTAAGATTTTCCCCTTCACGTGGAATGACTTGTGATGACAGTGAAGGCCAAAGAATATCTGAAAGGTCACCATTCTTTTTAAGTTTTATCCTCTGACAATCGTATTGGTAATGTATCTCCTGGTAAGGAAGGTTCCCACTTAGGAGAAGTAAATTCATAGTCAATTGATTTTCTCGCTTCACGAACTCCCGTATGCACATCAAGTAACTTGATATAAAAGCCAATTTGCTGTAAATCTTCAATCACAGTGCTAATTAACGAATCATGCAAATTTCTAAGTTCAGATAAGCCTAAAAACATATTGGCCGCATACCGTGCCTTTGGTATTTTTGCTGCGTTGATTTTATTTGCCTTCTCTTTAAAAGCCAGTTTAATATGTTTAGCAGGTAAGGCAGAAGGCTCTGTCCAAATCACCAAGAAACAATCTTCATGTGAACAAACATCTCCCAATACCTTTCTTTTAGAAGAAAAAATATCACTAATGTTTAACCCCATACGTTCAGCTGTCTCTTCGGCAGCCTGTAAAGCGCTGTCAATGTGAGAGGCGACACTCTCAGGGTTATAATTAAAATAAAACTGAATAAAGTGTCCATCTGATACAAAAGAACTCTGTATCGAATCAACGAACTGCTGGCAAAGTCGTTCAAACTCAGCTTTTCCGACAAAACGTCTAAATCCATCAATTTTAATAATAGAAATAAGTGAGGCATTTTTAGCCACTAAAGTATGCTTACTATCTGCTGTCTCTAAATCACAATAAGATGCATGTGACTGCTTTAAGATTAAGCTAATCCATGCAAAAAAACTTTCTGTGTTGTCAAATAGCCTATCCACTAAACTCATATCACATCCAAGAAACTCTAAGTTCAAATATAAATTAAAGTATTAACTATAATTTAATAACTAAATGTAATTTTATTATTAAAAATTCAAAACTAAAGTTAAAATTAATTTTTACTATAATATTCCATGTCAAGCCATTAAATTAATCAAGTTTAATTTATAGGTTACACTCATAAACATTGAATCATATAGTAATCCTTACGCAATTAGTTTTATAAGAAACAACCCCTAGCTCTTACACTCTCAAAACCCTAAAACCATGAAACTATCAAATAACCTAATAGGTTAATTTAAATCCTAAGCTTAATAGCAAACCATATGCTGAATTTTAACGGGATTACTTAACAACCTTATACTTCCAAGAAATTCATTTTCTTTATAAGAATGACACTTCATCAAAGAAAATAGACTAGGATGGGGTACCTCTACAGCCAATGCTTTGCATAATATACTAGACCGGCTGGAAAAACTAGAATAAATTGACTTTGCTTTAAGCACCTCATTTTTATCGTCGCTAGTGTATATGCTTTTTGCAATAGAAGAAACCATTATATTAAGATCAACTTGACTAATTTCTGGTAAATATATCAATATATCCTTGCCAGAATAATTAACCTCATATTGATCCATTAACAGGCAATCAGCGCAAAGCTTACAAGCGATTACCAAGTTGCTAGATTTATTATTACTATAATTATTATCAACATTAACTAACTCAGCATGCCCATAACAGGGCAATAAACAAAATTGGCATTTATCATTATATTTATCTACAAATTTTTTAATATATTTTATCAAAAGAGTTACTATTTTTTCTGTTAAAAAATTTATTATAATTTCCACTAAAATATTTAATTGACAAGTTCAACATATTTTTATTCAAGCCTAATATTTTTTATTGCATCTTCCAAACCGTCAATTGACTTATGAATAACTGGCAAAGCAATTGGCCCCCCTATATGGCTTTCAGCTAACCAGTGTGATCGAATTCCTGCGGCCTCAATGAAAACAGCTTGACGTCCGACATTATTCAGGCAATACCACAAAGAACGATCTTGTTCTTTTAACCACAAAAACTGCGCAGTTGAAACAATACCGCTTTGACGAGCCGCCTGCAACAGTGAAGAGAATACCGTATAATTATAATAGTTTAATTTTATTATTTCTTTTATATTTTTATGGTTATAATATTTATTATATAATTTTATTGACAGGGTATAATCTATACTTTTTTCCTGAATTGACATTGAAATATCAGACATAGCACTTTCTGCTGAAGCTCGATCATAACAGGCAAAAGCAGCTAAAATGCCAAACATAGCCTTTTCAAGGGTAGTCAAACCACTTGAACCTGACCAAGGCTTACCTAGCTGCTTAGTAAAAATATGTTTTGCCAGATCACGATCAATCTTTTTATTTTCTAATAATAATCTGTTCTCTTTTATAAATTCTACCGGAGTCAATGCCATCTTCCAAGCCCCATCACTTACAGATTTTTTATTTAAATTTTTCCCTATAATAGGCATTGTTTCTGAGAACTTAAATCTCATTGAAAGTAATAAGCTTTTCATATCGTGAATTTCAGATAATTTATTCGTTGGATGAAACTTCCATAACAATAAAACACTAATAGCGCTCATAGGAATAGCCAACCAACGAATGTACGACCCTGTAATATTTGATATAGCATATATATCTTGTACAGTTACAGCCTCGGTTGGTGTGTTGTTAATCCAGTTAATTAAATAAGCTACATTTTCAGTTATTAGGTTAATTATTTTTAATTCGAATAACTTAATAAAAAATATTACATTTACAACGTAATTATGAAAATAAACATATATAGAGCATATAATTATAAAAATTACAATTATATAATATATAACATGAGGAACACCACCTTGATTCTCTCTCATAACACTAACCCAATGAAACTTCGCTGGCTAAGTTTGGTAAATTTAATGCTTCTTCTTTTGTCTTAAGCATGGTTAATCCTAAGCGTCTAGCATTATCTTTAATATGTTCAACAGCAGAGTCATCAGAAGATAAAAAATCAATAAGTATTGGAAGAGTGTGTCTAGGATTAATTAAATATAGCACACTGATCAAAGGGTACAGCGGCGGCATTGCACCTTGATTATAATCATGCATAGCAATCTTAATTCGGTCACATAAGGCATGCAATAGCATAACTATCGGCATATGCTGACAATATAATTGATCGATTTTTTTGATTAATGGTTTAAAGTCAGGAGAAATACTAGGATCCCCTAATGATATAGCAATCGATTTTGACTGACTAATTTCACTAGATAAGTCATCACAACCACTTTGCTCTTCATCATCTTTCATATAAAACCTCAAAATAATATATTACTAACTTTAGCTATGCCCAAATAGATAGAACAAAGTAATCAAAGCCTTATTGATTTATAAATAAATTGTAGTGTTTGTACAGGTTCACATTATGTGCTTCTCTGGATAAATAATACAGGAGACTTAAACTCGTGAGTATAGTAACTGTTACGCAATTTTAAGTTCGATTAGCTCAGTCACTCTGTGACTATCTCGTTTTTCAAGCCTAAACATCTTAATTACAAAT
>NZ_MDTU01000001.1:2937188-2939625 GCF_001720395.1 Piscirickettsia litoralis | reverse complement strand
GGGGTAGCTCAATTCATCTCTTGGCTTTATATAAAGCTATCTAGGCAATTAACATATATCAAAATTATATGTGAGTATCAGAGCAAGTTAGCTTACCATAATGGTTCCATAAATAAGCACAGCCATTCTCGCCGACAACTGATTTAGAAAAGTTTTCCTCCGTTCCACCACTACCATTACCACAATTCCAAACAATATCATTATTTTTATATTCTAAGTCGCAGCTTTTGTAAGCTGTTCCTGAAACAATCACTAAATGCCTATCACCGACTCTAATAATCCTGAATACTCTACCAATACTACTATCCGAATCACCTGAATAGCCAGTGCCTTCACTTACTGAAAGCTCTCTAGTCACCCATAAGTAAGGGGCAACATCAACATATGCTTTAACTTTATAATTACTTGGGTCATACACACATCCAGAGAATGGATTGCCATGTCCCGCATTTTCTTCCTCATGATAGGCATTCTGTCTAGTTTCATCTGGGTCTAAATGAACTATATGATCTAAGTAGCCATCCATACATTGTGCGTCGTATCCATAAATACTAACATTCATATTTGTCAAATTTGTAATAGAGACATCATAACCATCCCATTTTGCATAAATAGCCACAGGAATAATCATAAAACATGATAAAAATATAGCATTAAAAAATAATTTTAATCGAATCAAAATTTATTTCCTTAAAATTTTTATAAAAAATCATTGTGCGCTAGTCTCAACTTTTTCTACATTGAACATATTAAGGGTTAAATGCGTAGTCACTATTAATCTCATTTTTAATGCTTTTAGCAAATTTTAGTATGTCCTCTTGCAAACCTCTATTTAAGCTATTCCCTAAATATAGTTGCTCTTCTATCATCTGACAGTACTGTTCTATCTCCTCAGAACTCATATTTTTTAGATTATTTGTATATTCAAGGTGATCTTTAAATGGTGTTACGCATATCAATTTATTTGTAGACAAATCACACCTCCTTATCAAGGCTAGCAGTAATATCAGTAAGTTTTTTTAAACGATCTGATGAAAAAATTCTTGAGATAACCTGCATTTTTTCAAAAAGTGTATTTCTTTTATAAAATTTTTCATAACTCTTATTCGTACTTTTATTAGAAGATACTGTACTAATTAAATTAAATGTGTATTTTTCATTAACCTCTTTTATATGCTGCAAAAGATATAGCATATATAACGATGGCAAGGAATTCATCATTTCTATAAAGTCATCAGTATCAACTCTATCTATTTGCTCACTCGTTAGCGATAGTAATTTAACAAAACCATCTTTACCGTATTCATCAATTTCATAATGACCCTCTTCAATTTCCTCCAAATTCATTAAAATGGTATTAATATTACTGTTCTCATAGCTCTTCCAATAAGAAGCAATCCTTTCATCAATGCTTTCTTCTATATCATCGTCATCAAATAACTCATCACTTGAAGTCATAATTTTTCTACCAAATCAATAAATTTAAAATTATATACCAGCTTAAATAACTATGAAGCCTAACACCCAACCCAAAACTAATAACCTTTATAAAATCTGCCACTCACGAGAAGGCGAGAGTTTAGCACCATTTCCACATGAATTTCACCATCTTCTAGATAACAAAAAATTATATATCTTTATAATCACTTACACTTCTATAAATTTTTGCATGTATTTATAATATAAATTAAGACTATTTAAAACTAGGGTAAGAATTACTAATATTTATATTTACAAAATTACTATATATTTTTTATAAGAGTTCAGGCAGTAACCTTGCTTTAAGGGTATGATTTATCTAATTTTTTATAAAATAAAACTTATAACCACATAGAGAAAATCTCGGTCACTTACCTTCGTGAGAAACAGCGTATAATGGGCCTTACGCCCATTATAGTAATATTTTCTTCATAAACTTAAATGGAAATAATCAGCATTTATTTATGATTATGCATCATTTAATTTATCCTACTCGATTTTTGGTTCACTAAATTCTGTTGCTGTCATCTCAACCTCATTATTTTTCACAGATTCTTCATAAAAAGTACCTAGTTGCTCCTTAACATGCCTAACTTTAGATTTCCCATGAGTTTCATTTAATCGCCACTTTAGAGAGAAAATGTTTTTTAAAATATTTTTAATCTTATCTAACATGCCTTGTTGGTCGTTCAAAAACTTAACAACAGACTCATCATTAAATATTCTCAATGTGTCATTAATATTTTTTTAATCGGATTATGGATAGATCTTTCTAAAGACTCCAGCAATTTTAATGTAGAATATATCTTATTTCCTGTTATATCATTAATTAATTCCCAGCTGCCTTCAAGTTTCTTTAAAAAATCGCCTCTGCCTGTAATATTTTTAAAGCCTTCAGCTTCACTTGAAAAATATACTCTATCTCCAGCTTTACTAGAAAATTTGCTTTTTTCCAGCC
>NZ_MDTU01000001.1:2933716-2935915 GCF_001720395.1 Piscirickettsia litoralis | reverse complement strand
ATATCAAATAGTTATAACCACACAGCCTTAACCATCGAGCCTTGGTGATCATAGTACACCACCATTAAAAGTGATCATATAGTAGCCGTTACCCAAAATAATTGAGTAACTGTTACTATTTTCATCCAATTACTTTCACTTTATTATTGTCAGTAAAGTTTAGAGCCATATAATAAGGAGTGATGTAGTGCCTATTAAAGTAAATGATATAACTAATTTTTTGAAAGTCGAAAGCAAGTCTCATTCAAGAGTCAAGTCACAAGGGGTTCATCGGATTTTTTTTAAAAACGCTATGGGAAATGGCAGTTGATCCTGAAAGTTTTATTGATCCTGTTTTATTAAACAAAACTCAATATAATAATAAGATAGCAGACAAAAGTCTACTTTCACAAAAAAGCAAAAAATAAAATTAATCAGTTAGATAAAGATGCCCTTAAATACTATAAAAGAAAAGACTATGAATCCCTTGCAGAGCTATTAAATTACTGTAGCTCCATTGATTCTTTGAAGTCGCTCTTACCAGATGTCGTAATGCTTAAGGAGGAACCAGCACCAGCGACAGATAGTAACAACAACCAGAGTAACAACAACAACAACCAGAGTAACAACAACAACAACCAGAGTAACAACAACAACAACCAGAGTAACAATGACAACACCCAAACAAAACCAAAACTTAATAATAATGAAGTCGTTTCTAAACTAGCCGGCATTTATCAAAGACTTAACATCAAAGAAAAAAAATTAGAGGGTTTAGAAAAAAATCTAACGCTTAAAAAGAAAGTGAGAACAGCAATAGTAAGCCGATTAATAAGCTAAAAAAGAAATAAAACGAAGAAAGATCAAAAGTTCTAGGCGAACTAAAAAATGCTGATAGCTAATAATACCTTTGAGGATGAAAAATGATAAAACTCATATTAAAAATGAAATCGAACACATTAATAACGCTATATACAATGAAGGTCACTCAATTCATGACTCATCTGAAAATGGGGAAGCGGATTTTTGAAGAATTAAGTAAAGCTAAATATGGGAATAAATATATGAACCATTTTAGCAATCTTTTTGGTCCAGGAACATATGAAATCACTAAATCAAAGATAAAAAATAGTGGAATTTTATTTAATGATAAGCAAGTTAGTTTCAATAGGTTGAATGGTAATAATGGTCATGAAACTTTATTCTCCATCTCTGAAAAAGGCGCTTTAAATTTTTCAGCGTCAAAAGCAAAAGATCTTCAACCACTATTTGAAGATATGTTTAAACACGGTAGTAAATTAAAAATAACAATCAACAGCAAAACAAATGCCAACGCTATTATCAAAAAATATACAGCACTGCGCAAAGCAGCGATTGCTGTGGGCCGTAACCCATCTGCTGTTATCGAGATATCAGATCGAAAAAATTTATTGAGTTTAAACAAAAACGTTAAGAAAATCAGAAGGAGCATAGATAGAATAAATACACAGTCAGAAGTTACTCCTGAATCTATCTATACACAAAAAATTAAAGAAAGTATCACAGCTAACACCAATAAACAACCTTTTAATCCATTTTCATCACCAGATATACAAAGTTTAGCGAAAAAGAGTGCCTCTGAAAGTAGCTCTGAGCTTGACTCTTAACCTACTCTAAACAAAACTACATGCTCACTATTTAACGCAGTAGGGTGCAGTAATATTTCAACAGGGTTAGCTATGCCAAAGACCATTATAAAAAAACTTGACAGGAAAAAACCAGTAGTACTATTCTGGGATTTCGATGGGGTATTAAACCAAGAGTTCCCTATAAAAATTTACCACCAGAAACATTTAAAATCCATATTTGAGATATTATCCTCTCAAGGAGTACTTTCAGTTCCTGCATCTCAACGCTGCTCATATAAAGATACTAACGAGCAAGAAAAGTCAGTAAAAGATGAAATGTATGCTGCATTTGATCAGTGCTTTGGCAAAAATCGATCTTATTTGCTAAAAAAGCATGGTGATGCTATTGCAAAAAATGTTGATGCTGATAAGACAGGAAAATCCAAGAACTACTATCTTGAAAACACTAAAAACATCGGAGTCAAGTATGGAAATATCCCTAATTCTAATTTAATATTGATAGATGACAATAAAGTGTATAGAACCCCAACAGAAAAAGGTGGTTATGTTTTTTCCATATGAAACGTAATCTCAACAAGGAAGATTATTTATT
>NZ_MDTU01000001.1:2923998-2933284 GCF_001720395.1 Piscirickettsia litoralis | reverse complement strand
GAATTCACCAAACTAGAAGATGGCAGAGTAAAAAAACTTTGATAGAGTGCTATCGAAAATATAAATACCAAAAAGATAAAATTGGCGATGCACTAATAGAGTTAATGGGTAACAAAAAAGAAATTGTTGGAAAAACTAATAATGCCTTAAAAAAACTAAAGAACGAAAAAATAGACTTTACTAACACTATTCTAGAAAAAATTAATGAACAACGGGAAAATACTAGCGTACTTATAAATAATTATTTAATACAATCAAAAAATAATTTTTTAGAGAGTATCAAAGTAGCTCTGAGTGAAATTGCCGATATTGCTACTCCCAAAGGCAAAGCGATTAGAGCGACTAAGAACCTTAAAGAGCTATGCCAAATCGTTTGTATTCGACGGAAAAAATGGGATTTTCCACCCAACAAATACAACAAAAACAGGCTATGCACTTCTTGATGGACTTAATCACCCAGATAATAAAGTTTTAAGGAGTTTAGTCTTTGGTACGGAACACAAGTTAAGATATAGAGACTTGCGTAACTATGCCTTATCTGGCAGCAACAAATTTACCAGAACAAATAGTGGCTACTTTTTAAATCCAATAGATAAAGAGAATGAGAAGGTATTTTCAAAGGTATCAAAATTGATTCAGGCTGACAAAGTCGAAAATAAATTTTTAAAATTAGGTCACTTTCTCGAAAAGGCTAAGGCAAAAACCAAGGAAAATCCAGCTCAACCTAGCAATGTACATGATCTTAGTTGAGTTACGCTCTTAGAGCACTGCCTGACTTTCAACAGCGGCTTTTATTAGCCGCTTACCCGTCTTTTCCACTTCACATTCAAAAAATGCATGCTTTAGTAGTTTAGTGCCGCCATAACTATACAGCCCACCTGCCACCCCTACAACGGGGGCAGGAATGACAGTCGCAGCTGCAACTCCGATAACTGGCACTGCTAAACCACATGATGAAGCAATCAAAGCAGCACCACAGACAATAGCAACAGCTGCAGCAACCACCTTTAAAGCTGTCTTCCACCAAGGCGTAGCTTTTGATTCATCCTTGAATGTTTGGATACTCTCTTTTGTTATACTTCCCAATAACTTTAGCAAAGGTGAAATAGCACTATTAAAAACTTCATCGAAGGCTGCATTAGCTTCTTCGATGCTATTTTTTTCAATAGAATTTAGTGCGCAGCTATTGATTATAGCATTAAGATGATTTTTTCGATGCTATTTTTAAATTTTGATCTTCAATCATATTAAAACTTTCTAATATTTTGTGTTTTATGGATATGATGTGCTGATGAACTAAGTATCCTTTAGGGTGGAAACTTTCTAATTTCTGAACATTAGAAATATTATCTGGTGGCTTGATACCTAGGATGATTGGATTTTTAATGTCTGGACACCCTTTAAGCTTCCAGTGACGAAAATTCAAAGATACTCCTTCATCCTTCTTCGATAAAAATTTACTATAAGCCGCTTTAGAATATCTTGCTTTACCTCCAAAGTGTATATCACGTCGATCTTTTTTTCCAAAAAATGACTCATTAAATTTTTTTCATAAGATTATTATATTGTCTTATTTCATCATCTTTACTTAATTTAATATCATTATCTAAACTATCTGCACCTAATTCTTTTAGTTCTAAAAACATTAAGTGCCTCATTTTAGATCGAGAGGAGCAAAAGCCAAGTTGACCTATATCAGAACAGAAGAGATGATGACCTGGTATAATTTCAACTTCACTTTCTGTGTCAGGATGAAGCTCTGGGATTAAGGCATCATGACCTATTTTATTATTTTTGCTATAAAGATCATAAGCTGAAGCTGTAGATAAGGTAATATATGCCTTTTCAACAACACTGCATTTTCTAAGATCTTTTGCCTTATGAGTGATAGTCCCAACAGCAGAAGAGCCTATAGCCGATGTTAACCTCAAGTTCCCAGGTACAGGATCTTTTTCATCTAAAACCACCTTCACTTTGCTATTCAAGTCTGGGTCGCTTTGAATAAGCTGTACCGCTTTATTAGCTGAAATACAACCTCTAGAATGTCCTGCCATAAAAACAGTGACTCGCTTGTTACCTGTCACTTTCTTTTTTAAATCAGTAACAAATTTTTTTCGCTAGCTCCCCTGTTCCATTACCATTTAAGCCATACAACCCCAACTTGTTTTCGTATCTACAGCCATGATACTTAAAACTGTAAATATCTATATTATGCAGGGAAGGTTTTTCTGTGAATTCGTTAATAAAATTCTCGATTACAACTGCTGAGCCATCATCTTTAGGGACGCTTGTTCCACAAAAGTAAGCGGTAACAAAAGCATTTTCATTTTTTGCTATAATAACTTAACCTCTTGTCCATAGGATATATTGATGACTCTCAGCCTTAAGTTCCCAATAAATACTTATTAAGACCAGCTTCACAACTTTTAGATAAGTTCCACAATATGGTCTAATTAGGTCAGCTCTTCCTGTCTCCTAAAATGCAGCACCGAGCAAAAAGTTCACACCTAGCCTAGTGAAAATATTTAGGCTTTATCTACGAAGGCTAAGTAGCTCAATTGCGAAGGTCATTATTAGATGATGGAGATATCGCCTTTTTCTCTTCAATATCTTTAATCATGTCATCGAAAAATAATGAAGGATTCTGAGTCTTTGCATTATATAGCGTTTGTGTCCATACATCCCTTGATGTCGTGCATTTAACTTTACTATCTTTATAACTCACAAGAGTTTTTAATAAATTATCTTTAAATGTAACCGGATCTTTTTGAAGGTATGCCTTGTTAGCCTCAATTGCTTTTGCCAAATGCCCTGGAACAACAAAGGAAAAACTATTATCACCCTTAATATTGACTCTTTCACCTGCTGCCCCGAAAGACCACCAACGGTTATGCACTTTTGTTGCTGCTTTATTACAAAGTGCCTGTAGAAATTTTTTATTTGCTTTTTCATTCAAAATAGTTAGTTCCGCCTGCAAGTCTACTTCAGGATCTAACCCTTGAGCTTTTTTTAAATAGATCCAATACTCCTTTATCAGGAACTTTACCTTGTTCACATTTATAAATTTGCAAGATAAAAGCTGCATTTATTTTAAGCTGATCATTTTTTATACCTCCTTGCCCTTTAGTGTCAGCAGGGAACATTTTTCGTTCATCTTGAAATCCATGATCACCGCAGGTACTAACAGCAAACTCATAATTATGCCTAGCAGCAAGGATGTGAGTAAATTGAAGCTGTTGACTTTCCGTTAAAGCCATATACTCCTGGATGGTGAATCCTTGCCTCCCTTGAAATATTCTACCTAACTCTGCCTCCAGCGCTTCTATAACACCGGGACCTGGATTTTCTTTTCTCTTTTTTGCAATTCCTCCTCTAACTCTACCGCTTTATTTAAGGCATTTTCTCCACTTTTTAGCTTCAGTTTTTTTGCGTAACTTTATTAAATTTTTATTTATTTTCTTTGTCCCTTTTTCTTCTTTAAGAAAAGATTGCGCTGTATAAAATGAAAAGCCCATATAATTTTTGAAACCATCAAAAGCTTCTTTAGTTTTTTTTGAGAAGCCTTGGATTTCTGTTGATATCTGGATAAAATAGTCCCATGTAGTTCACCTCACATTCAAAAATCAATTAAAAATAAGTTAAGTTTTTTATGAGCCTATTCTATATATTCAAGAAGTCATTATTAAGCGTAAGCTCTACTAAAGTTTCATAAAAATATACCAACTCTAGTTACAGGTGCTTTCAAATATTCTTCTAGCAAATACTATAATCACGCTCTTGTAAGGGCACCCTCTCACTATTCAAATGCCACTTGTTTAGATTCAAGCCCTTTAGCTTTTGACTTAAATTGAAGAATTCCGCACTGTACTTTTCGTCTTTTATATAGAACGATTTATTAGCCCCGTCATTCACAAATTCTTTCAAATCCTTTTTGCTTAGCTTATCACCTTCTGCATTACATAGTGTTTTTAGGTACTTAACAAGTTTTGAATTTTCATTAACCTCTTCTAAGAATTTGCTACCGGTTTTAGAGATTGACGAACCTAAGCCCATATCACTTTTTCGCTTCCCTATTATTAATCTTATGAGTTTTTTCATATAGTTATCAAGACTCTTTGAGGGGTTTCCACTGTATGCCCTACTCCGCATGCACTTATCCATGTATTCTAGGTAGTCGTGTATAACAGCTTTTTTTATGTGACTTCCTCCCTCATCCGCTGCGTTAGTAACTGCTTCGTTGAGAGACTTTTTAATATTTTCGTACTTAGTCAAATCAGGATGATTTTTTTTCATTTGTTTTTGTTTTTTACTTACCACTTTTCCCTCAAATGATTTTATTATACCTTCCAGCTCTTTAACTTTATTTTCCAACTGACCTTTTTCTACTTCATGCTTACTAATTATGCCACGTTGCTTTTTTGATAATTTTCCAATTTCTTATTTGCACCAGTAATTGCGACACTGCATCACTAGCCTCTTTTAATGCTTTCTCCGTACTTTTAAGATCTACTCCTACACTAGCTATTTTTTCCTTTCAATTCACCTAGTTTTTTAATACCATTTTCTAGCCCTTTTTCAACCCTTTTTTTCCAATTTGCCCAGGCTTCCTGTTTATTGCTTGTTTGACCTTCATCAGATATGATGCTTTCAATTTCGGTTGTGTCACTCACTTGCGTTAGTGATTCGGTAAGTGTCTTCACCGCAGCACTGAGTATTTCATCACACACTTTCAGATTATCCTGAGCTTTTTCGTTATGTTTCCTCGCCTTTTCTAATTCGTGCTCAAGCTTGGATTTCGTTTTAACTAGTTTTTCATTGTTAGTCTTATATTCTTTGATTTCAATTTTTTTGCCTTTTGATATTTTCCGTTAATTTGTCATTATATCCACTTATCTTAAAGTTATCTCTAATTAAACCTGTTTGTTTTGTTGCTTTTATTCGATCTGCTGCCTCTATATCATTCACATTATCAATTAATTTTAGATGTTCACCTAGTTTATTTTTCAAGCTATTAAGTTTTTCAAAAACTTCATCTTTCGATTTTTTCCCTTTGCTTTCTCGATCCTCTAAAAAAGCACCTATATTCTTATGCAACTTCCCTGCATCTACATTGATATATTCTGGCTTACCTTCTTCTGCTTCATAGGTGGTTGTGAAATTTGTAATTATGCCATTCTTTGAACCCTCCTTGAAGATGAGATTATGCCGGATTAAGTTATCTTTATATTCATCGATCAAGCTGTGTTTTTGATGCTCCATGTTCATTTTTAAGTCATCAAGAGTTATATTTTTTGTACGTTTTTTCTTAGCACTCTGCTCATCATTTAGTTTATCTAGAGTTTTCTCTAGCTTAATTTGCGCTACCTCAGCTTGTTTCACTACCTCATTCGGTTTTTGATCAAGCATTTCGCTCACAAGTTTCTCTACTTGTTTTTGCTTCGGTTTATTATCATCTATTCTTTTTTGTAGTACCATAAGTGAACTTGTATTTACTCTGTTGTCACTTCCTCCTTCGTAGTTTTTCAAACCCGAACGCATTGGCTTTAATTTTTTGCTCGTAGGCTTTTATCTTTCTCCCTAGGCTTTTAAGCGCATCTTTACATTTGACTAAAACTTTGCCACCGAACAATTGAAGTTCACCAGCAAACCTAGTATGATCCGCCATTTCTTTTAGCAAAATTGACCTATTGTTGTACAATACGGCTAATTTAATTGCATCACGATGAATAAAACTCAGCTCTTGTTTTTCTAACTGAGTCAGACGTTTTTTTGGTTGCCTCCTTTTTGCTAGCTTCTTTTCCCCATTTACCACTTAGTTCTTTAGGAAGATTTGCTAGCGTTATTACTTTTTTAGGCAGGCCCTCCTCGTTGTTTGCCTGTTTGTCTCTTATATTTTTTGCACAAGTTTCTATGTCGGATTTGTAACTTGAATGTAACTTTTTGTAACTTTGGTCAGAATATGCTTCTCTAATATGGCCCACCGCCAAATCTTCTATAGACGTAGCTGCGATTGCCCCAATTTCATTGCTCTTTTCAGTTTCAGTTAGGGCTACAGCTAGCCTCAGGTAGTCTTCTGCGAGTAAACAATCTAATTCGGACTGTAGACGCAACCGACTATCGAGCGCTGTGTTTTTTATTTTCTCTGATAGAGTTGCCTTTGCCTTTTCCAGCGAATTTTCTGCACCTTGAAACCACCCCTTACGGTTATTTGATGTATCACCCTTAATTAGCCCAACTCTAAACGCCACCAACATTTCTTTAACGGCATCAAGTTTTTTTAGGCTTTCCTGAGTAGGGGGGAGTTCTTTACATTGCTGCAACAGGTATTGAAGGTAATCACAAGCAACATGGCGCGCGTCTCCAGCTTTTGTTCCCCAGTGATTCTTATAGCGGTTTTCCTGATATTGCGCAATGCGTTTTTGACTTTCCTTCAGAGCCTTTCTGTATTCTCCTAAATCATCTCCCCGTGCTATGTCCGCTAACCATGTGTCTTTTACATATTTTGGTATTTTTATCGTGTCATCTTGTGTTTTAACCGGAGGTTGAAAGTCTTTGCCCCACTTGCCTAGAAGGTTTTTATGCTTATCTTGAAGAGCATTTATAAGCTTCAACTCAGTTTCATTCTTTGCCTTATTATACTTCCATGTGACATAGCCTAAAGCTAAGGCGGACATGCCTGCGGCTGCACCGATTTCGATTTTTGATTTTTCACTATCAATCAAGGGCATTTTATCTACACTCCTGTTAATGGTTATTTGAGGTTATTTTGTTTCAAACAATCTAATCACTCTATGAGGAAAGGAAGGTAACTCCCTATTTTTTAGCAGCGCCTGAGAGCTGAAAAAAAGATGACGGTATTTTAAATAAATTTATAATTAATTAGCTATCTAAAGTTAATCAAAGAGAGCAATGCATTTTTTCTCTTTACCTTGTGTTTTTTTCAATTATCATCTTACTCTCCTTAAAACAACACCAGCATTCTTGTCTTTGATGTTTGATTATTATCTCTTAATATGCCGTGATATCTGCGTTAACTCTAGGGTAAGAGTTACGATATGGGTTGAGTTTCTTGCGATTTAACAGCTAGTTCCAATAAAGGCGTTCAAACTAATGCTAACACTCAAAACTTTTTGCCTTGTAGTTAAATTAGACTCTTGTTTGAACACTTATAACAAATTAATTAAAAACGTATATCTATAAGTCATACATATAAGGCCTACTAATCTATATTAGGTTTGACCGTAACAGAATTTTCTGCTTTTTTAAACTTTATTACTCATAGTAAATTTTTTGAAAGGTATGGAATTATTATCATACATCGCATATTTCCTTCTTTTTTTCATTACCTTCCTGCCCTAAAGGTGTAGGGTTTTCACGTTTTCGCCCCACTAATCTTACCTTCTGAGCATATTTTAAATAATTACTTTTTTAATCCTATATTTTGGGCTATTTCGATGGTTGTCATTATTTCTATTTTCCTTATTTCCATAAGAAAAATATTCTTTATTCTTTTTATCTTGACTCATTTTATTAGCACTAACCTCTTCTTGTCCCAAAGCGAACGCACGTATACGTCTTTTGCTAATTTTTTTTCCCGTAGGAGATATTTGCTGAGCAAGCGCTTGATTTTCTTTTTTATTTAGAAAGTCAGCCAACTTTCGAGCTGAGCTTGTCGAGCTACGTGCAGAAAAATCATAGTGTGAAGAAACAACATAGCACAACTCTCTTAGTGATTTACAGCGATTTAAGTCTGCTTGCTTTTCACTTTTAACTGCATCATTTTTAAAAAGTGCCAAAGCTGATGAGAGCTGTTTCATTCTATCTAATAAAACATAAAAATTCTTGTCTTCCCTTATTTTTTCATTTTCTACTGGATCACAGCCTTTGGCTTTAGCCATAAGTTTTTTAAACGTTTTTATTAGTTGTTTATAGCGTGTAACACTATTTTGATAACGCTCCTGATCCTTTTTATTTTTTTCTGCGTCTCCTTTACCGCCCTTGAACTTAGGGTTAGGATGACTCTTAAAAGCGTCTACTTGCTTAGCAATTAGTGTGAACGGGCCGAAAGCATCGGCACTTTCCATCTTCTTTTTTATATTTTCATAGCCATTCTTTGATGAAAAAAGCGCTGTGAGTTCACTATATTCATTTGAAGCATTTTCAGCTAACTTAGGCTCTATTTTTTTTCAGCTCATCAAAAGCTCTCACTACTGTAGTTGTGTTTAAAGCACTGTATACACTGAGGGCAAGCTCATAGTTTTTATCAGCTACTGCCTGGTGTGCGATTTTTACCCAAAAAGAGTAAGCTTTAGCTGAATCTGATAGACTTTGTGCATCCATAATACTGTATTGTACTTTTTGATCAATTGCTTTTGAGAAAAGCGCTAATTGCCTCTTGACCTTTTTCCTACTTTTTTTGCTCTTTCATTTTCAACTTTTTGCTCCTTTAAGTTATCTTTGTTCATATCTATGTCTAATGCATCAGTTTCAATAACAGATAGGAATTTTTTACTTAGTTCATCTAATAAATCAGTTTCTTCTCTTATAAAACTATCATCAAAAGAGTCCTGCCTTGTTATTTTTTTTAAAAGATATTTATTTTCTTTTTTTCCCAGCAATATGGTCACTAATATTAACCCTAAGCGCTGATATTAAGTTTAAAAATAACCATTCAATCTGGTTTGCCTGATCACTTATTGCTTCACGCTGCTTTGTTACACTTCCTTCTTTAGAAACTTCGCCATATATTTCTTCTTTTGATATAGCAAGATTTTTTAGCAAAGCCTGACTATTTTTATGACTCAATTTCTTAGGCATAGAGGAAAGTTTCCTGTCAAGATAGCCCAATTGCTTCTCATTTAGATGACTAATAGTTAGGGATGGTCTAAGGTTATCCTCAAGCCCTTTTTGCATAGCAATAAGAATTTCATCTGGAGAAGATCCAGCCTTTAATTTTTTAAGATGATTTTCTAACAGCTCGCTGTAAATTTCATTTAATAGATCAACATCCTCTGATAAACTTGTTTTTCGCTTGAGAAGCGCATTAATGTTAGTCATTTATTATCCTCATCATGTAAATGGTGTAAATTATTTTTAGCACAAGCAGATAAATTTGAAACGGGTAAGAGTAACGGTATTTTTCTGGCTTTGTAAAAAGATAATATGGAAAAACAGAAGGTAAATATACTAATATAATCAATCTGCTCATCACAGCTCTCAATGAATAAGATCATTTTTTATTAGTTATACTTTATCTACTCAAGGACAAATAACCCCAGCCATGCGC
>NZ_MDTU01000001.1:2913297-2922821 GCF_001720395.1 Piscirickettsia litoralis | reverse complement strand
TCACAATGAAGCTAACACACCGTCGATTAAGTCCTCCACTCTGTCCCCGTTTGACTCTGGGTTATATAAGGTTGTTTCAGACAACATATTGGCAATATTAATGGAAACTTCCTCTGATTCGCTTTTTGAGATATCACTAAAAATGGCTATATTTTCTATGCATTTTTTTAGCATATTATAATCAACCAAGCACTCTTCTAGGCTATTATTACCTATATCAAAGTATAGGCTATCTACCCTTTTCTCTAATGGAATTGTGTAAAATATATCGTTTTCCCTATGGGTATAGCCAGTTAAATCATCCTCTAAATCTTCTTCCACAAGCTCATCATCATAAATTAAACTACATGCAGCATTCAAATTTAGGGGCTGATTTGTATTTATTTTTTTTCATTAACGAACTTAACAGCCTATCAGTTTCCTCATAATTTTCTAAAACTTCATCTAAGTTAGGGCGAGACTGGCTAAGCGCTGGGGAAATAACTTGCAAACGCTTTAGCTCTATCTGAGAAGGTGGCTCAACCTTTAAAAACTGATTAATTTTTATTTTTTTTACTTTCGGTGGATTAGCATAAAATGATTTCATTCGAATAATTTTTGATTTGAAAAAAACATGGGCTTCTCCCTCTCGCTGATCTTTCAAATCTAATAAATCAACACGATTACGTTTATCTAAGCTGGCTTCCATGGTATCTTGATAACTCATTGTTGTAGAGTTTTGATTAACATTATAGCTTTTCGCCACTGAAACATAAGCTTCACCCGCCGTTTTTTGCAAAAAATTCCCAAGTCTCTTTAGGGTCTTCAAGCTTCATGCATATTTTAATATTTGTATTCGCACAAATCGAAGCTGCTTCCTCTTTGGAGGCTTTTTGAAAAGCAGGTAAATCTTGCCCAGCAAATACCACGGAAAACCCTAAAGAACGTGCCTGCGCAGGCACAACAGCAAAACCTTCTACAGCATAATAACCATACTCATCGAGCACGCATAAATAAGGTGTATTTGAATTTGTTGGCTTTGTTTCAATCACATCTTTGTAATCTCCTTCAATTTTATCGCCTAAACCTGCCGCTAACATAGCTTTTAGAGAGGCAATAATAAGCTTGCCCAAATTTGATAGCTCGTCGGGTGACTTTTCTAAAGCAGGTAATAATACAACTAGAATTCGGCGATTAAGTACAACATCACGAAAATCGACCTCTGCCAAGTTCGTGCGAATAATATGCGCATAAACATCAGCAAGTGAGCCAAAAATACGTGTAAGTTGCATAATAATATAACCATGCTGCTCATAAACTTTTTCAGATTGCTCACCTTTTTTATCCATCTTATAGCCAGGCAAACTCACTAGATAATTTGCAAGAGGATCTTTTACTTCAAAAGGAATATCATGCTCATAGGTGCTTTCACCACCTAATTGGTCTACTATCTTTTTATCATGATATAAATTCTCTAAAGCTTCCAAAGTAAAATACCGGCGAATTGTTCCCGCATCGAGCAATAAAGCGCCTTGATCTCGCAAATAAACCAACATTCTCATCAGTGCTTCAATAAAGGAAATTGCACGCCCTTTCCACATATCTCCATCACCTGCACCCTTTTGTCCTGAGTTCATCATACTAGTAATCAATTGAGCTAGCATGCTTGAGGAGCCAGCAGCAAAGGGATTCATCGTATTTGAAATGACTTCTTTTTGGGGGCCAATAATATCTCGTGCTCCTGTCATAAAATTAATAACAAGCAAGTCATCTTCACGTCCCATTGATCGAACCATTGAAAATACTTTAGCAAATAAAGAATTATCCCCCTTACCATCAACATAAATAAAGCCACTTCCTTGAACTAAGGCATTATACGAAATAGAAAGCAATGTTTCTGTTTTACCACTTCCTGTTGATCCAAAAATAAGGCAATGGGTACGCATATCGGAGTCATTAAACCAAAGCTCACTATTCGTATTAAACTCATTGCCAAAGTGATAAATACCTTCTGACTTCCCGGGTTTATTGCTGCCAGGCTTGGGGTTGTTAGGATCAGTTTCTTTGCTATATAATGGTTTCTTAAATGGCAATACTGAGGAAGACCACATTGAAAACCAAAAAATAGTTAATATCATTAATAAAAAAACATCAGATAAATAATAAAAAATAAAACTAAGAAAACATAATATTAATATACAAACACAGGCGCCAGGACGGCTTGCTAATAAATCACCAAAACGTCGATGAAATGCACGCAAATCCCTTACAGCATGTGCTTGTGCTTGTTCTTGATTTTTAATAACGCCACGAAATGTTTTCATATAATCGCTCAGTCACTTACCTTTTCTTACTACCAGCTATACACTCTCGCAATACTGTAAAAAAATGATTTAAGAGTCAGGCTCAACCGATTAAGTATTGCTAAAAAAATCACTGCTATTAATGAAATTAATAAAGTGCTCAAACGCATATGTAAAAAAAATGAGTACAAATGGAAAACACACACGAGCATCCAGCATATAAAATTTTGGATAAAAAGCTGAATCTCTCCAGTGTGTTGATAGTTCATCATATTTCATTTTAATCTCCTTTATAACTTATAAATTTATTTGCAATCTGTTCACTTATAATTCCTCGTGATAGTTTTTCTTTTACCTCATGTATTAATGGCTTGCCATATTTAGCCAATGCCTCTTTTAAAAAGATATTAATATTATCCGCACTCACCTGATAGAGCTGCTCTCTAATCGTATCTGTCATCACAAGGTACTCACGCAGTGGAGTGCGCAACCCATCAACCGTCGGCACTAATACTTGCCAAACAATCGCTTGTACCGTTTCAATCAAATCGTAAAGACGAGCTTGGCGTTCTTCAGCGGAAAATAAATTAACCATACGCCTAAAGCTATCGACAACACCATTGCTATGTACTGTGGTATAAACAGGATGTCCAGTGAGTGTAGCTTCAATCACTGCCTCTAAAGTCGGCTTATCACGGGCCTCACCGACTAAAATTAAGCCTGGCTTTCGCCTTAATGCATTGCGCACCCCCATAGAAAAACTGGGCAAATGCTTAGGTATCTCACTTTGACTAATCACTGAGCTAGGCTTTACGATATTATCGTAAACATACTCAATTGGAGATTCATAGGTTAAAACCTTTAAATTGCTATCAGGTTTTTCTAGAAAATTAGCAATCAATGAAGCCAATAAAGTGCTTTTGCCTGACCCGGTTGCACCACTAATGACCACAACCCCTTTTAGTATTTGTAGGCTTTTCTGCAAGGTTTCATCCAAACCCATATCTTTTATAGCAGGGGGATTTGCGGTAATCGTTCTTAGAGTCACTTGCAGTCCATTATATCCTTGCAGCTGACACGCAGTAATATTTACACGGTAGCGAAATACTTTTTCAGCTAATGTGACTTGATAGCTGGTATCTAGATCTGTGCCACTTTGCACTTGTGCAGTTGCATTCGCTCCATAGATATGATTAATTAAGTCTGATGCTTCTTGCTGAGTCAACTTGCGCACCGTCACTCTATATAATCGCCCTTGAATATCGGCAATAACATTTTCACCTGACTGAATGGTAATATCCGAAGCCCCTTGATCATGCAAAAAAGTTATCAAGCGATCAAACTCTAACGGTGTAAAGTACGCTGGCTCATGATTAAACATAAATTTATTCATAGTTTGATCCTACAACTGGATGCCATAATTTACTTGTTACTTGTAAAGCGGGTTTATTTTTAATCACCCATGTCCAGTCATCGATGGTTATTTTATTTTTATTACCAGTAATTCCATAGTATTTTTTGATCAACATAAACAGGGTTAATTAAACCTTCAGTTAAGAGTTTTTTCATATAAAACCATCCCAGTATAGTCACGGACTAAACGATTCAAGTTAATCTTATAAATCGTAACAGCTTGATTCATCCCCTTTTGCCAACCTTTTACAATATTTTTTTGCCACAATTTTTTTGCTTCCTCACCGCTTGGCAGCAAGACCTTATTAGGCAAACTTGGCTTCAAGTAATTCATATATAAATAATTGCGCCATGTTGGCGGCGCGGTAACAAATTTTACTTGACTTATAATTTTATAGCTGCGCCCTGCCACACGAATCAGTTGCGAATTTCTCCCAACACTCAGTGAATTATTAGTGCTAGAAATTACAGGAGGCAATACATTATTATTTAATAATAATTGAGAGAAATCAAATATACTGTCCAATTTACTGTTATAGTTTATTAAAAATTTATTAATTAAGTTTGACTCAGTCGCTAAGCCAGCTTGTGCACCTAACGAAAGTGCCTCGTCTTTAATTGCACGCAAACGAATATTAAGATGTTTTTCTTGCTGATAGTAAGATGGTTGATTAGATAAACTATTTAACTGCTCAAGTGAATAAAGTGCCTGATCAATCATTATTTAAATACCTTAAGCTAACAATTTTTTCTTTAGGAAAAATTTTAATCGCAGCTTTATTATTCGCTTGCAGCTCAATATTTTGAAAAATAACTAATGCTGGTGTTGATTGATAGTTAAGATCAACAAGCACTGGCAAACCAGGCTTCTTACCAAACTGCTGATATTTAAAGCCTACAGCACGCGCAATATTTCTAACAACAGCATTAATAGGACCATACCAACTAATAGATAAATTTTTATTTAAGTTTTGATCATGGATATTTATAAAAGGCATCATTAATTGTTTTGGATATTGCGCCCTTCTTATTTTCGAAAGAGAGATCAAAGATTGACTTGTTTTTTCAACAGCCTTAATCAAAGCTTGCTGAACTTTAATATTATTTTTTAGTTGCTCATTTGCTATTTCTTGTTGATAAATTTTAGTTGGCTGTGAAGAGCACCCTTGCAATATAGCAGTTAAAGTTAAAAATATTGTTATAAAAATAACCTTCACAGCATTTCTCCTTAGTTTAATTATTAGAGTCTTTAAAGCTAAAGCCACTTAATGTTTTATCTACATTAGCACTTGCAGAAACACCCGAATTAACACTGTGGCCTAATACTCCAGCAATAGTCCCTACAACAAGTAATGAGCCACCTAAAATCATATAAATAAAGCCTGATTTAGTCTGCACTTGCTGACCTCCACCTTGCCCACCATGACCACTACGTAACTGAAACAGCCCCATCACGACCAATATTACACCACCAAAGCCACTTACAAACTCAATAAAAACAAGTGCATTTAACAGTGTCTTTTTCCAAGAGGCAAACAAGGCTGTCACTGTATTACTTCCTGTTGTTTGATCAGTTGCATAAGCCGCCGATACTAGAAGTAACATTAAGGCTCCACCAAATATTAATTTTTTATTAAGTTTAATTTTTAAACTAGTTTTCATATTTCAATCTCCATTAAATTAACACCATTAGCATTTATATATGCTGCTTAATAACGATCTGATAAGTGTGACTCAAAATTTCAATAAATACATTTGCATTGATCGCACAGATTCCTGCCACAATATGAGCAATAACCTTCGACATGCTTGCACTTGGACCTCCCATATGTTCACCTAAACGAATTAAAAGAAAAATGCCACGTAAAAATGAGGCAAACCCAATAACAAATAGCATTGCATAGGCTAACTTTATCAAGTTATCCGTTGTACTATTTGCTGAGGTTGGAACACATTGAAATACACCATTATTAAATGTAATAATGTATTGATATTGCAATGTGTTAAAGTATGAAAGAAATTTCTCGCCACTGCTTCCACCACAATATTGTTGCAAAATTTGTGGGGTTTGAAACATGGAACCACTTATAGATTCAATCAAATAAAACGGGAACAATAGAACCGACCCAACAAAAAAATAAAACCCTGTTGCCATTGGTGATCGACGATGCATAGACATCATTTGAGGGTTTGAATGATAGCGCAAACGATGGAAACCAACACATAAAGTAATAAAGCCAACAACTGGACCAATAACATCAATTAAGTGCAGAAAAGGCATTAATATATAGTAAATTATGCTGTCATATATATTCGTAGGTGAATTAGCATGTGCATTATGAAGAGATTCAACACCAAGATTAATATCAGTTGAACTTACGGAATTAGCCAATAGTACAACAATGCTTCCTACTGTAATAAGAAAGCCGCCAATAACAAGGTAGGCGAAACCTACCTTTACTGTCTGTTGTTGTTGGCCGCCTTGGCCAGTATGTCCTTGTCTTAATTGTGATAATCCAAAAATAACAAGAACCACTCCTGATAATGCTGTAGCAAATTCAATGAACACTGCAATATGTATTAGCGTTAGCTGCCAACTCTCAGACAGCTGACTGAAATCTGTTGCAACACTATCTAATGCGAATGCACTTTGACTAAAGATTTGCATTCCTATAACAATGAAACAGTGTTTAAATGGTCTTAATCTGTATTTATTCACTTTAGTGTACACACCATCATGCTAATTAAAGATATACCCAGAACTCATTAACACCTGTTCTTTCTTATCATTAACCTCAACAACATAACCATAACCTGGAATTTTCATATTTTTTGTCACAGTAAAAATCACTCCATTTTTATTAACAAGCCAAGCACGACCAGTAACAATAGCTCTTAGCTTTAACTTTTCTCGATGCCCATATTGATTGGCAATCAAAAATTCTATCTTTTTGTTATTTATCCTTATAACTTTATTAAACTCTGACATTTCTAAGTTAATAGATTCTATATTTTTATATAACAATTTCAAATTGTACTTTATATCATCTTGATTCTTATTAATATCATTTAACTTATTTTTAAAATTAGCATCATCGCCAACTCTACCACCTCTTTGATTCAAAATTGATTTAATATCAGACAAACTATTATTAATTTTAATAATCTTATTATTCGTTTCTTTAAAACCTTTCAATAGCTGTCTATCATCAACTTCTTTGTTAGAATCATCTTTATAGTTAATTTTATAGCTATCATTTATACCTTTATTTTTATAGTTATTTATACTAGAACTTTTGTATTTAACTTTATTAGCTTCAGTTTTAGAGGAGAAATTTAAATTTTTATTTTGTTCCACCTGATTTTTTTCAACTGGATAAAGCGTCTGGTAAGCATTGTAAATCATATAACCAGCAACAGTAAAAGCAATCACGGCTATAATATAATAATGTAGCATCGGCTTGATTTTTTCCCATAATGACACTTTTTGGTCTAGAGTATTCTCATCATGGTCCTGCTCTATTAACTCATCAATTGATACATCTTCTTCATTGCTTATATCATCATCAAAATTATAATTTTCGTCAATCTCGTTCATAAACCTATACCTTTACATCAGACATAAATAAAATTCCCATTCCAATTCCTTGGTTCAAGGTAACTGTTGGTGGACGATTAAATCCTGAGCTTGCTTTACCGGCCAATGTCGAGCCAACTTGTCCTAATCCTGAATAGAGCGCTTTTTTGGTTGTTTGATTTGACTCTGTACTAGATTGATCACCGGTAATAATACAAGTCGTCGAACCACCGCATAGATTGCTCGAAGTTTGAGAAAAATACTCACCAAAACCTTGTAAAAATGCAGATGCAAACAAGCCTCCATAGCGAAGCAAATAGTGATGATCCACATCTGAGGCAAGAGCATTTTGCGCGGTAGTTGCGTTAATTGCATATGCTCGAATTGATATGCTGTGATTTATCTGAGATAGGGACATGCGATCAAAAGAAATTACAAGCTTTTCACCCTCTCTTTTAAAGCTTCCTAATAATTTACCATTCTTAAACTTCCCTTGTACTATTGTTGCCATTACTGGAGTACCTGGCTGATCACTATTTAATTGAGTATCAAGGACAGCAAATAAAATTGTTCCTGCTTTTTCAATAACTGCCGCACTATCTTCCTTGCCAAACTGCCTACTATCTATAGAACTATTAATTTTAACTGCTTTTCCAACTTCCCCTTTTTGTATGGAAACATGATTCCAACCAATGAGCATAGTTTGAATTTCACTCTGCATTTGGCTAGTTTTTTTATAAACTTTATTTTGATATTCTTTTTCTTTCTGTAGTTTTGCTTTTTCAACAGATTGATAATTTTTTTGAGAAGAATCTCTTTGTACTATTTTTTTAAAAACCTTAGATCGAGTCAACTCTTCGATGCGTTGGTTTTGTTGATTTAACAGTATTTCACTAGGAACAATGTCTTGCGTAGATTCAGCAATCACTGTTTTTCCCTGACTTTCAGCTTTTTTTAGTTCTTTATCTTCATTTATTTTATCCATTTTTTTGTATATTTTATTTCTATACTGTGTTGTCTTCTCCTTTACCCCATTATTAGCACTAGAAATATAGGAACTTCCAAGATGAGTTGTTTCTTTAGGCTTAGTTAATTTATTTACAGTAACGATAATGATGCCCATAACAATCGAAAATATTATAATGACACGGATACGAGGATGTTCAGATAATATATATTTTATATGTTTAATTATTTTTAATTTCACAACTAATTATTCCCAACAGTGACTTGATGCAACACACCGTTCATAGAAATTAACAACGAAGGTGCTACAGATAGCTGATAAGCATGTAAAACTGATGGACCCGTACTATTTTGCCTACCCTCCCATTGTGGAGAAATCAATGTTCCCGAGGTTAATAGTAAGTATTTTCCTTGGTAAGACCAGACTTGAGCGATACCATTATTTATTTGCAGTTTTTTAGCACTTTGTGGTGGCACCCCATTTAGTAGTTTAATTAGCATATCTGATGCAGGCTGCAACTCTGTTGATATTTCTTCATTATTTGATCTATAATTTTGCACTCTGATATAGTCCAAATAGTCCCATTTTTTCTGTCCTAAAATTAACGACAACATTATGGGAATATCCAGCCCTTTTAACATAATTCCAATATTAGCCTGTCCATATTCTCTTAAGCCTTGAACCATTAACACACTGCTTTTTTTATCCCATTTAATATTAAATTTTCCAGGGTCTCCTAAACTATAAGAGGAAATTGGCCAAACCTTTCCTAGTTGATCCGTCATCACTATTGATGTAATCATCCCTTTTGCTATACGAATAACTGGCTCAATACCACCCGGCTTTAAACTTACAGGAATTATCGATGATGAACTCTGGCGAGGAGCCTCTCCTGCCGGAGCTGCTTGAGCTTTTTCCTGTGTATCATACAAATCTTTATATTGATGAATTTGCTTTGGAGACAATGGAAAGTTATTGCTTTTAATTCCTTCAAAAGCTTTATTACTTATATCACCAATAGCAAGGCATGGTATCCATAATAAATATATAATTAAAATATATAGAAACTGCATATGCATATATCCATTAACATCATAGTTGCTGCCTTTGCAATTAAGTTTTGCAAAACTTCCGAGCACCATAAATGATTATTGGCTACTACTTTAAATCTCGTCTTAAAGTACTAGCATTCAAATTAGATTTAATATTAATTTAATACATAGGACGACAATAATAGTAAGGCTTACGCATTTTTATTTAAAAAGCCTTTGTGTTTATAACTCTT
>NZ_MDTU01000001.1:2911609-2913272 GCF_001720395.1 Piscirickettsia litoralis | reverse complement strand
AAAAAAATTTATATATTTAATTACATGTCATTTACAAATATAAATAATTTCTTAACACTATGGAGTGAAAAAGATTAAAATAAATGCTAAATATGTAACAGGTTAAAATAAACACATTATTATCAATGAATTGAAAAAAATCTCAACTTATTGCCAAACAAGCGCTAAAATAAGATAAACTTCTTTTATATCTTATAGTTACACATAATAATAATGATGTAACAATATGCTTGCTATACCACTAGCAGGCAAAGAGAAATCATCAGACAATGGCTGACTTATCAGTCTATAAGACTACTTACCAAACATAGAGTTAAGCGCGCGGCTCGCTCATACAGCCAAACACTTACTTTCTTTAAATCCTAACAAGTTATCAGCATGAAACAGTAAATTACGTTATGTTATATATAGTTAGTTATCAATCAAGACAATAAATTTACAAAAACAGCCCCACAAAATCACTTAAAATCAAAACTCTAAAACATAAAAATTAATGGTATAACCCCAAAGAACTTATAGCTTTTCACTTTATTCATCTGGACTAACCATAGGTTCAAATATAAAAACTTAAAACAAAGTTTGACGCTCAATAACTATCGGTTAGAATATAAGACACACTTAATAAATCCTTAAGACATTGTAGAGCAGGTTTAAAGTTGATATTCGAGCTTCCCACTAAAATTTCAAACAAAATAGACATTTTATTAGAGTCGCTAGACTTTATTAAATGTGTCCATCAATCAAAAGAACACTCTAGAAAGGTTGAACATATTTTAAAAATACTACCTGAAGGTATTGTGTTTTTTTCCTTTTTTTAGGCTCTACCAAGATAACAAGTGCAATATGGTGATGCCCAAACCAATGAGGGCTATTGAGTATGGAAAAAAAGATCTCTGGAAATCAGATATTTCTTTTAATGTTGATTATTCACCTCCGATATATAGCCGTGATAAATATTTTAGTGAAACAGACAAAGAAAAATATAATAAATTTCTTACGAAAATAAATGGCAAAATGACAGTATCAATTTCTTATAAATTTAAAGACTTCAAGGATACTTTTATTTTTGTTTTATCCAACTATATTGGTGAAAATGAATTAATTAAAATGCACCCTGCTCTCCATAATATAGCCATTTACTACTACTCTCTTGAAATATCTTTTAAACACTATTTTAAACTACCGTTTGATTTCGAGCAAAGCTACCTTCATAGTGATAAAGCATACATTTTTGAAGCATTTAGTGACCTTATTAGTGAATATAATTTAACCAAGACACAAAGTTTATACTTATTACCTCTTGCACTTCATATGCCCTTAAACTATGTAGCAGATATCTTTCATCGATCAAGAAGAACAGTAGAAAAAAACATTGATGATATAAGAGAGCGGTTAAATATTGAAACAAAACTAAATTTATGCCAATTTCTTTCTACTTACTATATAATGAAATCAAGTGATGCTTCTCAAAAAATGCAGCCCATAATCAAAATTTATCTGTTGGAAACAAAATGTATCATAAAAACTAAGGTATATTACCAATTAAAAATATACATATCAAAAAATCGGTGACAAACGACCGAGTTTGCACAGCCACTCCAACACCCCACCACTTTTTAAAAACTTGGGGGCTGAACACCTCACAGTAAAGTACAGTTAAACC
>NZ_MDTU01000001.1:2907863-2910918 GCF_001720395.1 Piscirickettsia litoralis | reverse complement strand
AAAAAAATTAGTTAGTCAACTACATGATTAAGGATGCGGAAAGCTTTGATTAGCCTCCTCTCACTTTTGCTCACTCATTTTTCATTTAACTTTTCTCGTCACAATTGAACCGAGGAAGGCTACCTAACTATACAAGATTTTTTAGAAAGAAGTTCATCCTCATATTCATCTTTTATGTGAAAATAATAACAGCATGACTTTGAAAATTTAAAAACTCTATTTTTAGTAACTCAGTCAAATGGGTTTGTAGATGGTTCTACCCCTGGCGAACCTCTACCGTCTCTATCTGCATGTCTATCTCGAAGCAAAGTAGGGCTTTCTTCTTTTCCAAGCTCATGAATAATTTTATTTTGCCTGAAATCCATCCGAATATAACTGTCTACTGGTAGTGTATTTGGCACAAACCGTGAGACTTCTTTGTCATAAGCACGCTGGACAGCAATCACACGAGTTTCGTCACTAAATCCATCAGCACAAGCCGGTAGCGCACCTATTGTAGCAATACGCGCATCATGTTGAGCTAACGAGGTCATTGCATCTTTTAATCCTCGAATATACTTATCCAACTCATCCCTAATACTACTATTTCTAACTTCACGCCCATCACTCCCAATTTTTCCCTCCAAGCCATTAATAATTGCTTGTTGATTAGGTGTAAATGTTTGCTTATGTGCTGTTTGATCAAGCTTAACCGTTTTGGAGTCAGTCTTGCGGATAGCAATAGCATCCTCTAACTGTCGTTCAAGGATGGCGATTAAGCTTTTTGTTGAATCGATAACCGTTTTAATATCTGTTGTAATGTGCTCAATATTGCCATGCACACTTCTTTGGTAACAGGTATTAAGTTTATGGATTTCTCTCATAAATTCACTCGGCATTGCGGCAAATACTGCTAAATTTCTTGCTAAATCAACTGATGTATCTACAACATTTTTGGCATTTTCAAAAAATGATGATTTAAGGTCACGTGCAGTCTGCTTTCCTAGTTCATGAAATAACATTTCAGCACAATTTTTCATTAAATTTTTAAATTTAGAGTTAGTTCCAAAAATATTATGCTCATCTTTAGCTAACTTATTACACAGATTAATTAAATTAACATGCTTCGCCACAGGCTTAACAGCATCACCCAGCCCACTTAACTCATCCATTATTTTGGACAAAATCATCAGACGATCTTTTGATGTTGAAGTAAATGAGTCGGCTCTATCCATTTCATATTTTTTAATTAATTCAACAAATTGAGTAAGGTAATAATTATCAATTCTTGTTACATTCACTCTTTCAAATGTCAGCCCTTGACGTATTGCCCGAGAATAATCATCCCTAGTTTGGTGAATATCATTCATCTCATATCTAGTTCTAAACCAATGTTCGTTCCAAGAGGTTCTTGGGGCAGCATTAAACCCAAAGTAACTCGCAGCTGTACTACCAGGCCCTACAAGGCCATATCTAAGAAAATAAGAATGCGCTAAATCTAACCGATTTTTCTCACTTTCCTTCAAAGCTGTTTTAGGCATAGGGAAATCTCCATATTCAAAAATTAAAACTTATGCAAATATCAATTAAATTAAGATTAACTGCAAAAATCAATATTAAATGCATGAGGATATTAACAATATACTTACATACAATTACAGAGAATACAACACAGATTGCTTAAATGTTTTTATGTTTTTATATTTTAAAGATTCTTTTTTCAAATGTTTATCTAAAACAGCTAAACAAACGACAATTGAGCCAAAGATAATAAACAAGTCGACGGCTAATACGATCAGACTCAAGCCACTCCACTCGAGTCAATGTATTAAATTATTCATCGAATCAGCAAGACCATTGCAATCTTTAACAATTAGTGAAAATAAAGACAAAATAATAAGAGGAATTTCTTCAAGCAGATTGCTTAAATGTTTTTTATATTTTGAAGATTACTTTTTGAAAAGTTCATCCCAGACGGCTGCACAAACAACAATTGAGCCAAAGATAATAAACAAACCGACGGCTAATACGATCAGGCCCAAGCCACCCCACTCGAGCCAGTGTATCAACTTGTTCATCAAATCAGCAAGGCCATGGCCATCTTTACCAATTAATGAAATTATAATACAGCTTAATAATGAAATTATAGCTAAAAGAATAACAAGGGATTTCTTCAAACAGAACCACCTAAAGAAAGATGGCCATCCTGGGCAACAACTTCTGTAGAAGTAATATTATTAATTTTCCCAAGACCTTCGAGCGACTCTCCAAGATTCACGGTAATAATTTGCCCTTCAGCGCCTTTAAGAGTTGCACTAATCCCTGGCACAAGCATAACCAACTGCCATTTTATTAATTTTTTATTTAATGAATTAGTTTTAATAGCTTGATCTTTTTCATTCACTTCCTGAATATTATGTATTTGGTCATGATGTTTTAGGCTGAGCTCTTCGGAGAAAAGAAAGCTTGAAAGAAAAATAATGACGAACAGCCCTAAAGCAGAACTAATAATCATACGGTTCAGTTTGCGCTTTTTCTCACGCACTGAGTAAGCACTCACCTGCGCAGCAATAAACTCACGCTCCTTATCGTTTAGAACAATGGTTGGCTCATCACACCCAGAATAGTTCACATTATGCCTTTAATTCTCTCTATATCGTTTCAATTTTACTTGAAAACATATAGACTAACAAGTTATCTATTATTGATATCTAGCTTAGTAAACATGAAGATAATAAAATCATTGACTTATATTTCCGCCCTAATTCCAACAGCCTTTCTTGCAAGCTGCACAGTGAACCCTGTTAAGCTGCAGCCTTCCAGCACTGTGTACTCAGGCCCCGTTACGGCATCGGTTTTAGCCTTCCCTATCACTGTTGCCCCAGTCACAATGGCAACTACGGAACTGCATGGGCAATACAAACTATACACTTTGAACAGTTTTCCTAAAACCCTGCGTCTAACCATCCAGGATATGTTAAAACAGTCCAACCTATCCAGCAAGGCCGGCTCAAAGAGCGACAGCCAGTTGATCGTCAAAATATCAAAAATCTCGATCCAGCAGGATAAGTCCCAT
>NZ_MDTU01000001.1:2899776-2907698 GCF_001720395.1 Piscirickettsia litoralis | reverse complement strand
AAAAACAGCAACTCCAACAAGCACCAGGCTGGCAATCACATCCATCATATAATGCCAGCCGAGCACGACGGTAGAAACCCACAATAGAACATTTAAAATTAATAAGGGAATAAATAGATATTTATTTTGCTTAAATAATAAAGTGAAGAGTGCAGACCAGATCACATGAAACGAAGGAAAACTAATCAGGCCCTCTCCAACCACTGTTGGCATCATTCCTTCATGGATTTGCTGAAACTGCAGCGCTAAATCAATTTGTCCTTGAACTAAAAACTGCTGATTTAACAAAGAGGCAGGAGAGGCTGTCGGCCAAAAATAATAAATCAAGCCCCCTATCAACTGCAGAAACGGCAACTTCACTAAAAATGACTCTACATCCTGCTTATTGATCAAAAAGCAGGCTAATATGGGCAAAATCAAAACTTGATAGTCCAATGAATTATAAATATTAACAAAAATCTTATGCAGTATCGGATGATGATATAGCCAAGCAACCCATTGATTTTGTTGCACCCCAATGGCTAAATCTGCTTGATATAAGAAATGGTCTATGGGAGAAAAAGGTGTAAATTGCAGGTTATAAGCCGAAAACATCACGACCCAAGCAATCACATAAAGGCCTATCAACTTAAACATTAAACTAATTTTTGGATAATTTTCTCGAATAGGCACAGACAAAGTAACAAGTATGATACATAATGCAATCACAAATAAGTTCGTCAATAAATCAGGGGTCACCAGGCTGGTATAATGAGAATAATGCTCATTAATCGTGCTAACAACGACCGATAGTAATATTACTATAAATGAAAATAATAAAGATAATTTATCAAAAAAATGATAAATTCTTGATAAAATAACCCGGCAAAGAAAAAATAACTCTTGCTTTTTTTTGAAAAATTTTCCTGTGCTACTTCCATAGATTTTCACGCCAATCTTTAAACGTTAATCCTAAATAGCCCATTTTTAATTGGACTAACCAAAAACTATATTTAAACGCTAAAGACAAGCACGCTAACGATGCAGCGAAGCCGACAACCCCGGTAAACAGTGCGCCGCTAACAAAGCAGGTTAACGTATAGGTAAAAATGATGAGAAAGAAAATTAAATAAACCCACATTAATAACCTAAATGCACTTTTTGCCGTTTTTAGCTCTTGTTCAGTGACATTTAAGCTCTCAATAGCAATTTTGCCATTGCATTCATGCTCAGGAGGAATGGTAAGAACTTTCTTTGATGTTGAAAATACAAAAGAAAAGCTTTCTTTAAGAAATGAGTACGACGTTGCAGCCTTAAGGCCCCGACCTATTTTTTTAAACATAACTATCTACTTAATATAATTATCCAAAATTATCTCATTACCACTCTTTGTAACTGCTTCTTCTAAGATATCGATCACAATCAACAATACGATAAAAGCAGTCTCATTATCAGAGTTAATGGCCACACTCTCGCCTGCCTCACCTTCTTGCCGTTTGCGGCTATAAGCAACTTTCTTATCAAACAAGAAGCTGTGCGTTAAATTCATTTTTCTTAACATCGACTCAATAATTGGCCCACTTAAAGATAAAACATCAGCATAAAAAACTTCATTATCGCGCCAAAAAAATCTTATATTGCGCATATAAGTTCATTACTTTATTAAATGCTATATTGTAATCCATTTTCAAAAATCACCACTTTTTTGAATAATTTGTGAAATACCAAATAGAGTATTCGCATATTCATTACTTCTTTGTACTAATACTGTCCAAACAACATGTTGCGTGTCTTTTGAACCTCCTTTTTGATAGGTAATCAGCAAGGGAATTTGCAAGCGCCAACTATAAACACCATCAATCTTACCCTTTTGAGTGACAACCGGCACATCAGAAAGGACGGCACGAACAATATACTTATTATCACGCACTTTCTCTACAATAGGTTTAAATGCTTTTAAATATTGCTCCCAGCCATATTTGGTAAAGTATTTTCTTTTCTGTTGTATTTCAGAACGATAATTCAAAAAATCAAGTGTATTTATATTGGGAATATTATCAGACAACCAGCTAATCACCGATGAATCATTCACCACCGGACTCGCCAATGAGTGTAAACGAATAAGCTGTCCATTTGAGGTTGTCGCAAAATATTTTGGCTCCGGCCGCAAACTCAGTGACACCACAAAAGCAACTAAAAGTAGAAAATTAATCAGTACTGAAATCAATAATACTAAGGAAACTCGACGAAAGTTATCCCGGTAAAAATCATTTCTCAGTTTAACTTGTGTTAATGCAGATTCAGCCAAAATTAAAAACCTTTAAAAAGTAAATCATAAAAAATCTAGTTAGATAGCCCAATTTATAACATACAATCATCGTCATACAGTGCACTAACTGGAGTTACTCGGTTAACGACTCTTATGTCATGCCGATACTGAAAAGGGTTCGATACATTCGTACTTTTCATTGCACGCTCTACCAATGTATTATGAAAGCTTTTCATTGCTAACCGCTCTCTGCCCGTTACCCCTACAGGTTCAATATCCTCAAGTTTTGCGCCTGCCGCCACTAAAGCGTTAAACATAAGTTCATAGCGTTCATTTTTTTTCTTGCAAAGAAAACTCCGCTCCAGGTAAAACCTTAATTCCTGTTGCGCCTGATTGTACAGCTAATTGAGCAGCAAGGCGCCTAGCGTCAGAACTGTTTGGATTAAAGCTTATGCTTTGTTCGTTGAGAGTACACTGAGTTTTTCTACCATTCACATTTGCCACCACATAAGACGACTTCTGCCCTTCGTCATATGATATTTTGACATTGCTAACTCCTATATCTTCACGATTATAATTAACTTTAGCAGCTAATGCATTTGCAGCTGCTTGACTTTTCCCTGCTTGAATAAAACCTTTAAAAAGCTCATCTTCTCTATTAGGATCAAGATCAGTTCTACTGGCTAATACCTGGTCAAGCGTCTTTGCTTTTACGGTACGAACCGATTTTGGGGTAATTTTTAAATTTGCAATACCATCAATTAATTGTGCTATTTTCGATATATACGCGTCATCCCAAGCCTGATTCCTGTTGATTAAAGCATCAAAGTTTCTCCAGTCTTTCTTCAACATATTAGGCTTGAATTCAAAGCCATTTGCTCTACTTAGAAAGTCTTTTATTTTAAAATCTTGATGCTGGTTTTGAGCTTTTATATTGTTAAGTTTTAATTTAATTGCTGCTAAATTTGGCTGCGCCATTCTTAATACCTCTTCCAATTGCCTTTATTATATATTTAGTCAAGTTCCATGCCTCTATCTAAAGATGGCTTCTGATAGCGATCAGCGTTTTTCATAAGTGAGTCTGGAAGGTGATATTCCCCTACCGACTCATTCATTACTTTTTCAAGTTCATTAGCGATTTCACGATCTTTATCCTGCTCTGATCTTTTAAAAAGTGAAATAATGGTACCTAAAAATCCTCGGCCAAGAGGCACATCTCTCTCTAATCCTAACCTTTTTTTCATGTCTTTAAAATTTTCCATAAATTTCTGGCCATCTTCAGAGTTAGCATCCAAACCAGACTCTTTAAATTTTTCGGCATCTCGCTTTAGTTTCTCAAGGTCATCATGCAAATTCTGGCGTCTACTACTGGGGACTGCTGCCTCAATCTGGTATTCATATTCATCTCTTATAGGCATATTATATTCTCCTCTCTTTAATCAATTAAAACAAAATTACATCAATGCTTCAGCAGCAGAACGAGCTTCATTACCGCCAGCTTCACCCGACTTTTCAGCGACTTGAATATGTTGTGAATCCGCGCTGACCGTTGATTGTGTTTCTTGCTGGTTCGCTTGAACACCTTTCTCAACGCCACTGCCCATTGCTTGACCAGTTTGGCTCGCCGTGCTTTCTGTTTTACCTTGTAACTGTTGAACTTCTTCAAGACCTGCGCGATGACCTGATGCTGCACCAATCCATTCAAAAACCTTATCGGGGATTAAATAAATTACTGAAAAGCACTTATTAAAAGCCATCATCATAAAAGACGCATAAACAAAAACAAGAAAACATGAAACAATACCACGCACCATGTCTAAATTGTCTGAAGTAAAGTTATTGAGTATTAAGGGGGCAACAAGGTGAAACCCTTGTGCAGAATAAGTAATTAAAACATAGGTTAAAGCAATCGCTGAAATAATGCCAATCACCATCAATACTGGTCTAAACATAATATTTAAGGCAATTTTGACTGCCGGAGATCCATGTCCTAAAATCTCATGGCCTTCTGGATAAACTAAAGCTAATGCGACCAAAGGCACCGCAACTAACCCTTCTAAAATGCTAAGCAACCAAACGATCGTGCCTGCCCAAAACAAGATATAGGGGATAAGCGGCATCATCACCACAAAGGCAATGGCTGCGGTAAACAATGAACCTAACACAATCATCGCTACCGGAAACCAAGCCAAAGATAAGGCAATATTCCCCATTTGTGCTGCCATATACAGCTGTACAGCAGTTTGACCTGCAATAGCAACTGCCGCCCCAGCACCACTGGCACCAAATAATGCACCTATGCCCCCAGCAAAACCAGCACCCACCGCCCAATCAGACACCATGCTATGCGCCGTATCCTGAATATTATCAAATTTCTTTTTGTAGTTTTGATAGATATTGGCAAAACTATCAATGACAGCAGAGATCACATCGGCACCCACTTGTTGTGCTTGCATAATTTTACTGAAAACTTTGCTATTGTTCGCTGAAGCCGGAGTACCTAACTCATAGAGTTCATTCATTATAGAGGTAATATCCGAAGATAGACCATTTCCTCCTAAATTACTAAATATTTTATCAATGACGCCATAGACGGGAACCGAAGTTGTTGTCGTTGGCTGATAAATTCCATTGTTTTGTAAAAATTTGAAAACACGGTTTAAGAAATAGACATTATTATAATCAGATGAATTAAAGTCGCTTGAATCATCAGTTGCAGGCACTAAGCTCCCGCCATCTCCATTATGGGTGTAAAGCTCAAATAAATAAATAAAAGGCGCATGCATTTCGTCTGGAAGACTCAGTAAATTACTGCGCAACTCATCAACAGCTCGCTCTGTACCACAAAGAGTATTTTCAGCATAGTGATCTGCGCTACATCCTTGTTTAGAAATCAGCGGTGGAACCGTATTATCAATTTCATCCAACCAACTGCTAGAAATTAGATTCAAACCATCAGGAATGCCATAGGTTGTTGATTCAACGCCATAGCTATCACTAAATGCTGTCTGCTGCAACTTATCTGCATTGCCGGGTATTTGACCATTACCCAATGGATAAAAATTAACGTTAATTGGAATATCATATTTTATCGTCGAAATAATACTCATTCCTGGATAAGAAATGGCTTGATCAAGCCTTTTCTGCATCGCCTGAAGGTTACTATTCATAATTGAATCAATGGATAAATAACTTTCACCTCCCATCCACCAACTGTTAATATAGCTTGCAAATGGTTTTTCACCTTCAACAAGATCACCGGTAGAATCACCGGTAGACTCTAGTTGCAAGCACTCGAGGTAACGAAAATTAAGCTCATTACTATTATCTAAATACACTTTACATGTATCGTAACCCGTGTCTCCACTATTATTATTAGCGTCGATGATTTTCGACACATCGGTCGGCGTACTTGAGTTTTTAGTATCACCCAGCAGGTGATTATTCAATTTTTTTAAATAATTAGCCATCACCTTATTGGCTTGATTAACATCTTTATCCGTATCATTGCTTGCATTATACAAATCATCAATAATTTGTGTAGTCGCTTGGTCTGCAGCCTGACTATAATCGTATTTCCCTGAATTTTTCTTAGTGGCGCTATTTGTATAATCCATATTCTCAAAATTAAACGCAATGTGACCTTGAGCCGGAACAAACACTTCATCCCCAGAACTCGATTGCCCCCCATGATAACTACTGTCACCTAAGCTTGATTTAAAAACGATAGTTTGTCTCGAAGTATGCTCATGATAATTATGGCTACCATCATACCATTGACTGACGACATTAAAGTTATAATCATACTCTTTAGAAGTGCTACTAGAAGTTCCTGATAATAAGGACTGTATTGCATTAATACACATTTGAGTTAATGAACTCGCTGTGATTTCCGGAGTCCCAGGGTGGTCAAAACTTATTTTGCTACTATGATAAGGATCACCATAAAACCAATCCATTGCTGTTGCAAACTCACTGAGCGTGCCATTATTTCCTGTACATATTTTCCTGGCATAGCCACTTAATTTAGGCAATAAGCTTGATGGAATCGTTGACTGGGAGTTTACACATAAGGCTTGAGTTTTTTTATTATCAGGCAAAGAAACAGTATAAAACATATTCCCTTTGACTGAACTTTTGCCATCTTGACAAATAACACCATCATCATCAAGCGTTATTTTTTTATCATCAGGGTTCTTATCACTCGCTTTAGGTGCAACCTTTAGAACGGACTTATAAAGTACAGCATTAGCAACACTTTGCTTCACATCATTGAGCAAACTTACAGGCACTGTTGGAATCGAAAGATTATCCACTTGTATTTCAACACTTTTCCATACCTTATCAGCAAGGTTAACACCGACAAGGACACCATACAGCAAAACAATTTGTGCCAAACAAAAGCCATATTTAATCGGTACAACACATAATGGCCCAAAAATAGCTCGTAACGGCATCCACATAGAAGACCAGTTTCTGCCTAAAAATTCACCCTGATGGGCTGTATTTAAAGTGCCAACGAAAATAATAACAGCATAAATCACTAATAATAGTGATAATAATCCAGTATTAAAAGAAGCAATAATACTATGAATAATCGTTGTATCTGTCCCCGTTGTATTCTGACCCGCTAACCATGGAATAATTTCACCAAAGATTTGCTGTAAAACACTCACTGACTGATCATCAACCGGCCCAGGAATAATAAACGACATACTATTTTCCTTCTTTGTTATTATAATTTATATTATGATTGCTATTAATCAATGTTTAACCAACCCAACTTAGCTTCTTTTTTTCAAGCTGATCAAATTATTATTTATATCACTCAGCTGACTATTGATATTCTTAACCTGAGTATACAAACTAGTTTCACTAGAACCATCTCCACTTGCTAAGCTTCTCGTTAAAGTATTTTGCAAATTATCGATCTTACTCATGAGTGCATTGTTATCCATTAATTCTGCTGTTTTAAGCAAAGCGTTTAAATTCTCAGCCTGTAATTTTTGATAATTCAGCAAGTTACTCACTGAAAGCTGTAAAGAAATATCTCTTAATATCTGGTCACGTGATGCAGACTTTACACTTTTAAACCAACTTGAATTTAGCTGAGCTTTCACTTCATCAAACAACTTTTGATTTATTTTCTCATTACTATTCATCTTTGAAACAACTTCAGAAGCAATAACAGCTGATTGTAGACTCAGCGCTTGTTCATTAGGCAAGCTATATTTAAGATCTGCCATATTGTTTTGAGGGCTTTCAGCAATTTTAGTAATAAGTATCGGCTCTAAGTTGCCCTGGAACGGCTTTCCTTGGATTAAATTTGTTAAATAATTATTATTGGGCAGCTGTTTAATGTAAGGGTTTAAAAATGAGTTCTGGCTTGTTTTGCTATTATTCGTTTCAGCTAAAACATCAGTACCTATTGCATTGCTACTATCGCTCATAATGCCTGTTAGCGAGTTAGCAAGGGAGTTATAATTCTCACTATAGTTTGCTTGATTTTGTAAGTAGTCCAAGCTAGGTCCATTCACATTGGCAGAAACTGTCATGTTTGTTTTTAATTGATTATGAATCATACTTTCTTGGTTGGCTTCAATTTGACTTAAGCTTTGCTCTAGAGCAGCTATCAATGGGGCCGGCTTTTGCGCATAAGATAGATTTAAATAAG
>NZ_MDTU01000001.1:2884137-2899154 GCF_001720395.1 Piscirickettsia litoralis | reverse complement strand
AGGTTTTACATGTTTCTTCTATGCTTTGCGTAGAGCCTGAGTCTAAAATAAAGACACCCGTCGCAAAATCAACCATTAACTTATCAAAATCTTGTAGCGCTTGAGACGCCAGTGAAATTTGAATTTTCCACTTTCTCCCTTCACGCATATCTTGAATAATTTGATCTCGCACAGAAGGGCTATTAGCCGTACGGTGAAATTCATCATAGACAATGCGTTTAGGCTCTTCTAAAATTTCTCGTACCCGCTCTTCATGATAACGATGGTACGCTTTTGGAAATGTGCGTAAATCATCATGGCGTAAAAAGTAATGCTGCGCCATAGCGTGACGGGAAAGCATGTACATCACTGCCGTTTGCTTCTCCGCTGCTGCAGAACCTGAGCGCGCGACTTCTTCTAGGTCTAAAGCAATAATACGTGCTTTTTCTAAATTAAGCTGAGTGGGTGCAGTTAATGTCGGAAAATTTCGAATCACCGCTGACATTGTCCGGCAAAATGCGGAAACAAAATCTTCTTGGCTACCCGGTAACGAGACTTTAGCATAAATATCTTTAATACCATGGTAATGTGCCGTCGAAATCGTATCTGCAAGTGTTGGCATTGCGTACTTTTGAGCACGCCAAGCTAAATCATGGTGACCTTGTTCAAAGAGTGCATCTGTCAGCTGCCACCAACTCATTGCTGGTTTTATCTCTATATTAGTTTTGTCAATTTGTTTCTCTAAATATTGATCCATCTGCGGAATATAAGGTTTAGGTTGCCCCTGATCGCTAAATTGCCGATAAAGCTCATCGACAAGCAAACTCAACATACCTGACATCCCATCAGGAACATTATCCTGAGCCCGTTCAACATACAGTAAGCTTAATAAATTAATTAAAAAAGAACGATGCAACTTTGTTGGAAAACGCGCGCCAAGCTGAGTATCAAAGGGATTAATCGCATGGCCTTCCTCAAGTTTTAAACGATGATAAATCACCGTATTTTTTTCTTCTGAACTTAACCCTTCTTTTAATAAAGAAATAAACCCCTTACTTGATGGTCCAATATCAATAATCGCAATCCGTGGCAATTGAGATAAACCCGGCGATAAACACAAACCTAAATTCAAGCTATTTAATAATACTGACTTACCTGAACCTGAGCGAGCATAAATAATATCAATCCAACTCACCTGATGGCTAGAGCCTGGCTGATAAGGCCACAGCTTACCATCCGGCGTTCTAAATAATAATGCACCTTTTTTCCAAGGAGAAGCCGGCCGTGTAATCGGCAACATTTTTGCAACCGCCGATAAAGGCGCACCTGAAGTGACTGCGGCGCTTTTATTGCGTACTGCAACCGCGCTTGATAAAACTTCGGCATAAGGGTCACCATAAAACTCCTTAACTTCACATCCCCCCCGATGCCTGCACGAGTTGTGCGAGCTTTGCAGAGCGTTGCTTTAATAAGTTCATCTGGCCATCGGGGGCCCAGGTGAGCAGCACCATTTTTAGCTTGACGATGGGGTCATCCCCTCTTTCGTCTAAATACTTTAATAGCTTATGGGAATCAACAATTAATTTATTATGATAAGAGCTAAAAGTTAAAAATTGAGCCAACCAATTCTTAGACTGTGTGACTTTAATTCCATGACCCGACACGTGAAATGAAACACGCCAAGGCAAATCAGAAGCAATTGCGCGCCGAAACAAATCATAAAAAGGACGGACATTTTTAGGAAATAGTTCAACATATAAGGGGGCATATAACGTATCGCCAATGCGTGCTATTTTTGAAGTCGATATTTTCACCTTCACGAGGAATAACCTGAGAAGACAAAGGTGGCCACATAATGTTAGAGATATCATAACTGTTATTATGCGCACTGTCATTTTCTTCCAAACGAATAGGGATGGTATCTCCTGGCAAAGAAGGAGTCCACTCAGGCGAGGTAAATGTCGGGTCAACTGATTTACGTGTTTCATACAAGGTGCTATGAACATCAAGTAATTTAATATAAAAACCAATTTGTTGCAAATCTTCAACGACCGTTGTTATTAACGAATCATGTAAATTTCTAAGTTCGGGCAAACCTAAAAATAAATTCGCGGCCTCTTTAGCCATTGGTAAGTTATAAGACTGGATCTTTTCATGCTGCACCTTGAAAGCATGCTTAATATATTTGGCCTGCAGCGCACTCGGCTCTGTCCAAATAATCAAAAAACAGTCTTCATGAGAGCAAACATCACCCAAAACTTTCTGCTTGGATAAAAAGATATCATCAATATTTAAATTAATTCTAGAGGCTGTTTCTTGGCCAGGTTGTAAGGCCTGATCAATATGGTAAGCAACTCCATCGGGATCATAACTAAAATAAAATTGCAAAAAATGGCCCGTTGAAGAAAACGAGCTTTGCACCGCTTCACAAAATTGCTCACACAGATGCTTAAATTCAGCTTTACCAATAAAACGCCGAAAGCCATCAATGCGTATCACTGAAATCAATGAGGCATTTTTAGTCACCAGCACATGCTTGCTATCTGCTGTTTCTAAATCACAATAAGCAGTATGCGATTGCTTGAGTAATAAACCAGACCAAGCAAAAAAACTTTCAACATTATCAAATAATTTATCAACCAAAGCCATAGCAATTATTCACTTAACACACTAATTAATTTGTTAACTCTATCTGAAGAAAATATACGAGAAACAATTTGTAGCTTCTCAAATAACATATTTCTATCATAAAAATTCTTATAAATATCTTCTTTATCTTTATGGTCATTCGCTTTATCAATAAGACCAGCCACATATTCAGCATCTTTTCGATTTAGTTGATGCAACAAGTAGAACATATAAGCCGCGGGTAATGCGCTCATCAATCTTAATAAAACTTCTTGGTCAATCACTATTTTTTCTTGTTCCTCAATAAACGATAAAAGCTCAATCATTTTTGACTGATCATTAGCATCTACCTGATAAATTTCTTGCTCTATAAATTCAAAATTAATCAAGGCATGATTAATATTGCTATTTTTATAAGCCTTCCAGTATTCTGCAACACGCTCAGAGAAATCAACCATTTTAGCTCCCTCTTCGAATAAAGTTCATAATATAATCTCAGCAACCCGATTTAAGGGAAATAATAACCGAACTCCTGAAATCAATTCATAATTTTTATTTTCACCATTATTAATAAATAAAAATGTTCCAGGGTGGCTCAAATCAGATTGACACACTTCTTTTAAGAACTGAACACGATCTTTTAAACTTGAGTACAGCGTTTTAGCCGATATAATATGCTCTTTATTTTCTTCAGAGACACTCAGCTTTGCCATTGCAGCTACCATAAGATTTAAATGTGCTTGAGTAATTTCTGGTAAATAAATGAGTCGGTCATGACCATTATAACTAATATCATATTGATCCATTAATAAACAAGGGCTACATAGCTGACAAGCAAGTGCAAAATTACTTTCAACATTATTACTATAGTTGCCATCAATATTAACAATATCAAAGAAACTTTCGCATGATAGGCCACAGTACTGACAGTGATACTGTGCTTGGCTGGCAATTTTTTCTGTGAGTTGCTGAAACGTTTTATTGGTTTTACGCCGTTTAAATTTAATTATATTACCCGGAATGGCTTGTAGATTTAAATTAATCATCTTTTTCGACCTCAACTGTTTTAAAAACAAGTTCAAGGCCATCGGTAGCCTTTTTAACCATCGGAGTCACAATTGGTTGCATTAATGCTTTTTCTGCTAACCAATGTGCACGAATAGCGGCTCCTTCAATAAAAACAGCACGACGTCCAACATTATTTAAAACATACCACAGCAAACGATTTTGAGGCTTTAACCATAGCAATGAAGCGGTTGACACAATACCACTTTGTCTAGCAGCTTCTAATAGTGATGAAAATACAGTATAAGTATAATGATGCTTTTTAATTATTTTTTAATGATTTTTTCACTTTTATAGCGATTAAATAACTGTAAAGCTAAGCTATAATTTAATACCTCTTTTTGTGAAGAGGCTGATATTTCACGTGCTGCCTTTTCTGCAATCGCACGGTCATAGCATGCAAATGCAGCTAGGATACCAAACACCGCTTTTTCTACCGCCGTTAACTTCTCCTCTTGCCAGCTTGGTCCGAGTTGAGCAATGAATAGATCATGAGCCCGATCATGGTTAATCGCAGCCTTCCCAGCAAACAACTGGTGTTTTTTCATAAACTCTATAGGCGTTAACGCCATTCTCCAACCCCCTTCATCGATTGACTGCACAGCCAAACGCTGATTCACAATCGGCATGGTCTCTGGAAATTCACTTTTCATACTGTCAAGCAAGCTATTCATGCTGTGTATTGTTGATAATTTATTTCCTGGGTGAAGCTTCCACAATAATATAATCATTAATAATGCCAGTGGGAGAATAAACCACCGTATCACCGAACCCACTGCGACTGAAATCGTATAGAGGTCATGACCAGTCACCGCCTCTGCTGGTGTTTTTCTAATCCATATTGCTAAATTATCTAGCTTTCCAGTCATTAGCTGTGTTAATTCAATTTCAAAGAGCTTAAACGATAATACCAGCTGAACCACTTCATCATGAAAACCAATGAATAAAACACATAAGAAAATAACAACAGCAAGCGTATAATAAACCACATGAGGAACGCCACCTTGCTCATTTTGTTGCATAATAACTACCCCAACGATATTTCATGACGGCGTTCTGAGCGCTCTTGCTGGCTAGATGATTTTTTCTTGCTCATCACCGTAACCGCTTCTTTACTCACAGCTTTAATCCCTAGCAGTCTTGCATTGTCCATAATTACTGTTTCTGCATTCTCATCCGAACACAAAAACTCAATAAATACTGAAATTGTTCGCCGCGGATTAATCAAGTAAAGTAGACTCATGACAGAATAAGGTGAAATGGCTGTATCGCCCTCACCTTCACCTTTTTCGTCTTGCCCATTTTTCTCTACAGGATAAATTTCATCACAAATTCGATGCAATGTATCCACACGATAAAGATGCCCCTGATAAAGCTCATCGACTTTTTCAGCTAAACGCCTAAAATCAGGCAAGATACATGGATTGCCAATATTCTCAGCAAGTTGCTTTGCCTGTTGCCTCTCAATGTAGCTTTGATTATTACTCATTGCCTATAATCTCATCAATCAATACACTAACATTCTCTGTCGGTTGATCATCTGTATACGAAGTGATTGCAGAAAGCTTCTCAGCAATACCACTGGATATATTCTTAACATCACTCTTTGATAAATCACTTAAAATAGCAAGCTTTTCTACAGCAATCTTAATTTTTTTATAGTCAATCAAGCAATCCTCTAAACTAGATACTTCAAAGTCAAAGTAAATACTTTCCACTCGTTTTTCTAAGGCAATATTTAAAAAGACATCATTTTTAGGGATGAACTCACTATGCTCTTCTTCACCAGTTCCTTCATTCATCTCATTAATTTCAATCACACATTGGCAAGCTTGGTCTAAACTTAACGAATCAGCCACACTCACTCTTTTCATTAATGAATTAATCAGTGAGTCATTCTCATGATATTCAATTAATTTTTCTTCTAAATTAATCTCCAACTCACCGACTAAGCTAATGGCTTTTAATCGTTTTAACTCTTCCTGAGAGGGAGGTGCGACTTTTAAAAACTGATTAATTTTAAGACGCTGAACTTTTGGTGGATTGGCATAAAAAGATTTCATTCGAACAATATTCGATTTAAAAAACACATGAGCTTCACCCTCACGTTGGTCTTTTAGATCTAATAAATCCACACGATTGCGTTTATCTAAACTGGCCTCCATGGTGTCTTGGTAACTCATCGTCGTCGATGCCTGATTCGCGTTAAAGCTTTTTGCTACCGAAACATAAGCTTCACCCGCTGTTTTTTCGGAAGAATTCCCAGGTTTCTTGTGGGTCCTCAAGCTTCATACAAATTTTAATATTCGTATTCGCACAAATTGATGCAGCTTCTTCCTTTGACGCTTTTTGAAAAGCAGGTAAATCTTGCCCAGCAAAAACAACCGAAAAACCAAGCGACCGAGCCTGTGCAGGAACAACAGCAAATCCTTCTACCGCATAATAACCATACTCATCCAACACGCATAAATAAGGGGTATTTGAATTGGTCGGCTTTGTTTCGATAACATCTTTATAATCCCCTTCTACTTTATCACCCAAACCTGCAGCTAGCATGGCTTTTAATGATGCAATGATTAGCTTACCTAAATTAGAAAGTTCATCGGGAGATTTCTCAAGTGCAGGTAATAATACAACTAAAATACGACGATTTAAGACAACATCTTTAAAATCAACTTCTGCCAAATTAGTTCGAATAATATGTGCATACACATCAGCTAGCGATCCAAAAATACGAGTCAACTGCATGATAATATAACCATGCTGCTCATAAACTTTATCAGACTGCTCACCCTTTTTATCCATTTTATAACCCGGCAAGCTGACGAGGTAATTAGCCAAAGGATCTTTTACATCAAAAGGAATATCATCCTCATAAGTGCTTTCGTTGCCCAATTGGTCTAATATTTTCTTATCATGATATAAGCCCTCTAGCGCCTCTAATGTAAAGTAACGCCGGATCGTTCCTGCATCCAATAATAGTGCTTCTTGGTCACGTAGATAGACTAAAACACGCATTAATGCTTCAATAAAGGAAATAGCCCGGCCTTTCCACATATCACCATCACCACCACCTTGACCGCCTGAGTCCATCATGCTTGTCACTAGTTGCGACAACATACTCGATGACCCCACGGCAAAGGGGTTCATGGTATTTGAAACGATATCTTTTTGAGGACCAATAATATCCCGTGCACCCGTCATAAAGTTGATCACTAATAGATCATCTTCTCGTCCCATCGAGCGCACCATGGCAAATACTTTTGCAAATAAAGAATTATCCCCTTTACCATCAACATAGATAAAACCACTACCTTGTACCAAAGCATTATAAGAAATCGATAATAAGGTTTCTGTTTTACCACTTCCTGTTGAGCCAAAAATCAAGCAGTGTGTTCGCATATCTGAATTGTTAAACCAAAGTTCACTATTGCTATTAAATTCATTGCCAAAGTGGTAAATTCCTTCTGCATCCCCTGGTGTATTACCACCCGGCTTGGGGTTATTTGGATCAACTTCTTTACTATGCATCGGCTTTTTAAAAGGCAACATCGATGATGACCACATCGAATACCAAAATACCATTAAGATCATTAACAACAAAACATCAGACAAATAAGAAAAGATAAAGCTTAATAAACACAAAGCAACAATAGCAACACAAGCCCCTGTACGATTTTTTAATAAATCACCAAAGCGCCGATGAAACCCACGCAAGTCACGAACGGACTCAACTTGGGCTTGCTCTTGATTTTGAATGATGCCTCTAAATGTTTTCATGGTGACTAATGCTTTACTCAGTATCTATCTTTTTTTACTACCCGCGACTGCTTCTCTTAATACTGTAAAAAAAGCACGAAGTGTCAGATTAAATTTATTTAAAATGGCTAAAAAAATAACTGCAATTAATGAAATGAGTAATGTGCTCATGCGCATATGCAACAAGAATAATAAAAATGGAAAGCAGACCCGTGCATCAAGCATAAAAAGCTTTGGATAATATGCAGAGTCCCGCCAGTGGGTTGATAATTCATTTTGACTCATAATACTCTCCTCTTTTGTAATCACTTAACCAAAGTGAATTTTTTAGCTGTTTTCTCACTAATTATTCCTAAAGACAATTTATCTTGAATATCACAGGCAATTGTTTTTCCAGACTCTCGCAATATCTCTTTTAAAACGCCTGTAATATTGTCACCATTAAACTTATATAAGCGATCTTTAATCTCATCAGTCATTACTAAATATTCTCTAACCGCCATGCGAGAACCATCAACGGTTGGTACCAGTGCTTGCCAGATAATCACACGCACAGTTTCAATCAAATCATACAACCGTGCTTGACGCTCTTCGGCAGCAAATAAATTAACCATGCGCCGAAAACTATCGACCACGCCATTACTATGTACTGTGGTATAAACAGGATGCCCAGTCAGTGACGCTTCAATAACCGCTTCTAAAGTCGGTTTATCTCGCGCTTCGCCGACAAGAATTAATCCAGGCTTTCTACGTAATGCATTTCTAACACCAGCCGAAAAGCTCGGTAAATGCCTTGGAATCTCACTTTGACTCACCACAGAACTTGGCTTAATCACATTATCATAGACATACTCAATCGGTGATTCATAAGTTAACACCTTCAAATGGCTTTCAGGCTGTTCTAAGAAATTTGCGACCAATGAGGCGAGTAAAGTACTTTTACCAGATCCCGTTGCACCGCTGATGACAGCAACCCCTTGAGGCACCGTTAAGCTTTGGCGCAACTGCTCATCCAGGCCCATATTTGCCAAAGGTGGCGGATCTGCGGTAATTGTTCTTAATGTCACTTGTAGGCCATTATAGCCTTGAAACTGGCAAGCTGTAATATTCACTCGATAACGAAAAATCTCATCAGCAATGCTTAGCTGATAGCTAGTATCTAAATCTGTACCACTTTGCACTTGAGCCGTCGCATTTGGGCCATAAATATGATTGATTAAATCAGACGCTTCTTGCAAAGTCAGTGTCCTAGCGGTCACTCGATACAGTAACCCTTGAATATCAGCAATCACATTCTCACCAGGTTGAATGGTAATATCCGAAGCGCCTTGATTATGTAAAAAAAGCCAATAAACGATCAAATTCTATCGGGGTAAAATAAGCCGGCTCATTGATAAACTGATAATTATTCATGATGATCAACGCCCACCACAGGTTGCCACAAGCCGCTTTTGACTTGTAGACCAGGTTGGTTTTTAATTTTCCATGCCCAGTCATCAATCGTCACTTTATTTTTATCACCCGTAATGCCTTGGTATTGCTTCGAAACATAAACAGGACTCACCAGGCCTTGTGTTAAAAGTTTTTCGTATAAAGCCATGCCGGTATAGTCTCGGACCAATCTATTTAAGTTAATTTTGTAAATAGTTACTGCTTGGTTAATACCACGCTTCCAACCTTCTGAAATATTTTTTTTCCATATAATTTCTTCTTTTTCATTTTCCGGCAGTAGAATTTTATTTGGCAAGTCTGGTTTAGCATAACTCATATACAGATAATCGCGCCAAGTGGGAGGGGCCGTGACAAACCGAACCTGGCTTATTATTTTATAGGTTCGACCGGCAGCGCGAATTGACTGTGCATCTTGACCAACATTTACCGAGTGGCTGGAATCAGAAATAACTGGAGGAAGTACATTACTTTGCAATAGCAATTGGTTAAAATCGAATATTTTATCAAGCTTGCTACTGTACTTTAATAAAAAAGAATCGAGAACTTTAGACTCTGCGGCTAAACCAGCTTGTGCTCCAAGCGAGAGCGCTGTGTCTTTTATCGCTTGCAACCGTATCGTCAAATGTTGCTTTTGCTGATACTGACCTGACGTATTAGATAAATTACTCAATTGTTCTAAAGAGTATAAGGCATGATCAATCATGAGTAAGGTACCGTAAACTAATAATTTTTTGTTTCGGTAAAATTTTAATCGCCGCTTTATTATTCGCTTGTAGTTCTATATTTTGTAAGGCAACTAGTGCAGGAGTAGACTGATAATTAACATTCACTAAGATAGGCAAATCAGGCTGCTTACCAAACTCTTGATAATCAAAACCTACAACATTTGCGATTGTTTTAACAATGGACCCTATCGGTCCGTACCAATTGATCGAAATATTTTTATTTAAAGCCGAATCATGAATATTCGCAAATGGCATCACTTGTTGCTTAGGATATTGAGCACGTCTAATCTCAGATAAACTTGATAACGCAGCACTTGTTTGAGCCACTGCACGCGTTAAGGCCGCTTGCACTTCAGCATTATCTTTGATTTGCTCATTTTCTAAACTTTGCATATTCACTTTAGTTGGCTGTGAAGAACAGCCTTGAACCATGGCAACAACCGCAGATAATATTACCACCCAGGAAATCTTCACAACCCAACTCCACACTTTGCTTATGAACCTTGCTTAAAGTTAAAGCCACTTAATGTCTTATCAACACTGCCAGTTACACCATGATTTACCGTGTGACCCAGTACTGCAGCAATTGTCCCAACAACGAGCAAAGAGCCTCCCAGCACCATATGAATAAAGCCATTTTTAGCTTGGACCTGCTGCCCGCCTCCCTGACCGCCATGGCCGGTACGTAAGTGGAACAACCCCATAATAATAAGAATCATGCCACCAAAGCCACTAACGAATTCAACGAAAACTAATGCATTAAGCGCAGTTCCTTTCCAGCTTGAAAAAAGGTTTGTTAAGGTATTATCTTGCGCATAGGCTGATGTGACTGCCAATGCCAGCAAAGTGGCGCCTAAAAGCAAATTTTTTCTTCGAATTGAAAATTTGATTTTCATGATGTTCTCCCAATATTTAAAATATAATTAAATAGTTAACCCGGTAATTAAATGATAGGTTTGGCTTAAAATATCTATAAAAACACTTGCGTTAATTGCAACAATTCCCGCAAGAACATGTGCAACTATTCTCGATAAACTAGCATCTTGCCCTCCCATGTGCTCACCCAGTTTAATTAATAAAAATATGCCGCGCATAAATGAAATCAGACCAACAACAAATAAGATTGCATAGGCTAATTTAATTAAATTCTCATCATTTGTTTGTGCTGCATTAGCAACAGCGCATTGCAACTTACCATCTGAAAAAACAAGGATCGATGAGCTACTTAAGTCATTAAAATAAGAGAGAAACCCTTCTCCGTTCGAAGTGCCACAAAGACTGTCGATTAACTGTGGAGTTCGAAATAACGAGCCACTTAAGGCCTCGATCAAATAATTAGGACATGTTAATACAGCTCCAACAAAGAAATAAAATCCAGAAGCCATCGGTGAACGCCGATGCATAGACATTAGCCTAGGGTTGGCATGGTGGCGCAAACGATGAACGCCAACGCCGAGGGCACCAATACCCAGAACAGGGCTGATAACATTAACCAAGTGCAAAAATGGGTTTAATAAATAAACAATAATTGCATCATACATATTCGTCGGTGTTGTTGGTGTCGGTACACCTGGCAATAAATTGGACGAAGTAGGTGGATGGTTAATTGTATTTGACAATATTACAGCTAATGTGCCAATCGTTAATAAAGCGCCTCCAAACACCAAATAAGAAACGCCAATTTTTGCAGCGCCTTGCTCTTGTTGCTGATTTTTCCCACCTTTTAAGCTAATTAATCCTGCAATAACAAGGACAACTCCTGTAAAAGCAGCGATCAATTCGAAAAAAATCACTAATATTTTTTAAAAGTAACTTCCCAATCTGCCGCCATATCAGAAAATGAGCTAGGCGCAGTCGTTGCATATGATGGCTCTAAAAATAACAGCAGTATAATAAGCGACATCACTTTAAAGGTGAAAGTATGGTCCTTATTCATTCTTCATCACCTCATTTAGTTATCTAAAAATATAGCCAGAGCTCATAACAACTTGCTCTTTAGAGTCATTTATTTTTACCACCTTTCCATACCCTGGAATTTCACTACCTTTGGTCAGTGTATAAGTCACGCCTGCTTCATTAACCAACCAAGCCCTTCCAGTAATAATCGCCCTTAACCTTAACTTCTCTCGATGACTGTATTGATTAGCAAGCATGAGTTTAATTTGAGCGTTATTATTTTTAATTAATTTTCCAAGGTGAGATACCTCATTCTGACTCGCATTCATATTTTGGTAAAGCAAAGAAAAATTAGAATTTTCTTTATCAGCGATATTTTTCACCACTTGATAAAGGTTTTTGATTTGGTCATTTAAGTTACTTTGATTACTTTTAGTAGTTGCCAGATACCTTACTTCATTTGATAGATTATCCAGCTCTTTTTCAATTTTAAGTAATTTTTTATTCGTTGCTTCTGAATTTTCCTTTAACAATAGAGCTGCTTTCCTATCAAGCCTTATAGCCGATGCATCCTGGTTTAGGCGACTAAAATGCTGACCGCTTTCATTAACAGCCGTTGAAGTGCTAGTTATATTTTTTACCGATTTATTAGAAAAACCAGGCACAGATTCGGCTGCCATAGCAGGAGCACTATGAGAAGCTCTCGCTGATGAATCTAAGTTCGAAAAGTTTAAATTCTTTGCAGCAGCAGGCTCTTTTTTTGCAGGGTATAGGGTTTCGTAAGCATTATACATCATATAGCCCGCAATGCAGATGGCAACTCCAGCGATAATATAGTAATGCAGCATCGGCCGTATTTTTTTCCCATAAAGAAATACGATTGCGCACGATGGCCCGCTGGTCTTCTTTTGTTGCTTTATTATCGTCAGCAACTTCAGGCTTAATTTCTTCTTGATCATCATCAAAATTATAATTTTTTTCTATATCACTCATAGGACTTATACCTTCACATCCGACATAAATAATATTCCCATTCCAACACCTTGATTTAATGTCACAGTCGGAGGACGGTCGAACTCTCGACTTGCTTTATCCGCAAGAATAGACCCCACTTGTCCAAAACCGGAGTAAATCGCTTTTCTCGTCGTGCGATTTGCTTCATTATTAGATTGGTCTCCAGTAACAATACAAGTCGAACTACTTCCACAGACCCCACCTGATGCACTTTGGGAAAAGTACTCGCCAAAACCTTGTAAGAAAGCAGATGCAAACAGACCACCGTAACGCAGTAAGTAGTGATTATCGACATCAGAAGCTAATGCATTTTGTGCCGTTGTTGCATTAATCGCATAGGCTTTAATTGATATCGTGTGGTCAAGCGCTGGCAAAGACATGCGGTCAAAAATAATCACAAGCTTATCGTTTTCGCGTTTAAAGCTTCCAAGTAATTTAGCCTTTTTAAATTTCCCCTGGACAATCGTTGCCATCACCGGTGTACCCGGTTGGTCACTGTTTAATTGGGTATCTAAAACTGCAAATAGAATACTCCCTGCTTTCTCAATAACATTGCCATGATCACCCTGAAGCTGCCCCGCATTCGCTGAACCACTTGCGGCTGCAACTTTAGCGACCATGCCTTGCTGAACCGCAACGTGACCCCAACGACCTGACATTCTTTTAATTTGGCTATCCATTTGAGCTGTTTTTTCTGAAACTGCGGCGAAGTATTCTTGAGTTCTTTGCTGCTTCTCTTGCGCCGTATTATTCTGTTTTTGTGTTGCTCGTTCGACAGGCTGATACTGTTTTTGCACAGCTTCTCTATGTAATATTTTTTTGAAAATATGAGAGCCAGTAATTTCTTCAATTTGCCGGTCTTGTTGGTTCATCTTATACGCTTGTGGGTGAATATTTTGGGTTGATTCGGCCACAAGTGTTTTCCCTTGAGTCTCAGCTTGTTTCACCTCTTCAGCCTGATTGGTTTGGCTCATCTGATCATAAACTTTATTGGTATATTTTGTTGCTCCTTCACCCATATGCTCATCTGGACTGCTTACGTATGAGCCTCCCAATGAAGTTATCGCTTTAGGTTGTGCAAGGTTATTAACTAATATGACAATAATACTCATGATAACAATAAAAATAATGAGCACACGCAGCCTAGGGTGTGCAGATAAAAAGCTTTTTGCGCGTTTAATTGTTTTTAGTTTCATTGAATTCTAACTACTCAGCACTGTAACAGACTTTAGTACACCACTCATAGAAATAAGCAATGACGGGGTTGCAGAAAGCTCATACGCATGTAGTGGGTCCGGTCCAGTACTACTTTGCTTGGCCTGCCATTGTGGTGAAACTAAGACCCCCGGAGTTAACAGCAAGTACATCCCTCGATATAACCAAACTTGTGCCGCAGCTCCACCTTCTACTTTAAGAGATTTAGCACCCTCGGGTGCGAGCCCATTAAGCAATTGAATCAAATCATCAGGTGCATGTTGTGTCGTCGCGGCAGTCGCTTCATCGGCAGACTGGTAACTTTGAACACGAATATAATCAAGATAATCCCACATTTTTTTGCCCTAAAACCAAAGAGAGCATCACAGGGATATCTAAACCTTTTAGCATAATACCAATATTGGCCTGTCCATAAGCCTTTAGCCCTTGGACCATCAGCACTCCACTCGCTTTATTCCATTGAATATTAAAATTTTCGGGATCACCCAGGCTGTACGAACTAATCGGCCACACCTTGCCAGATTGATCTGTCATAACAATGGAGCTAATCATCCCTTTTGCAACACGGACGATAGGCTCAACTCCTCCAGGCTGTAACCCCACAGGTATAATAGAGGATGAGCTTTCACGAGGTTCGTCTCCCGCAGGTGCAGACTCTGCCTTTTGTTGTGCATCATATAAGTTTTTATATTGATGAATTTGACTCGGCTTTAAAGGAAAATCATTCTTTGTTAGTTGATTGAAAGCAGCTGTACTCACATCAGCATTTGCAATTGAATTAGCAAAAAAAATCAATTAATACAAGGGAAATACCATTCTTCATAATTCCTAAAACCTTGCAGTCTTTTCCTAACATATTAATAAATTTCACATAAAACGAATCTAACTATTAAAAAAGCAAATATATAAATTTTTTTGAAAATCAATATAATCCGACAATTTAGAACGAACTAACCTATACAATCCCAACCAAATTAAACCTACTTTAGGTTATTCAAGAATATAATATTCTAAAAAACGCTAAAAAATCGCCAAAAAAAGTTGTTATGAATTTATTACAAATTTAATTATTTGACCAAAGCTATATATCAGCATCAAAGTCCCGAGATTCTATACTGATTCAATCTCTTTGTAAATAATTACATCCAAAAAACACCTGAACGCTGTCTTGATTATTTTTCAATTTTATTACTTCAGATAACATACTTAATCAGCACACTTCATATAAGTTTTCAGTTTTCTTAAATCTATATTAAGGAAAATAAGCTTTTATTTTAAATATAA
>NZ_MDTU01000001.1:2871053-2883921 GCF_001720395.1 Piscirickettsia litoralis | reverse complement strand
CAACGATACAGATGAAGACCCCTTATTTAAATAACAGAAAAATAAAGTTAAACTCCATATATTTTTATTTTTAGAGATAACATCATTCAAAATTTTCCTGCATCACTACCCAAAAACAGCCTTCAAGCGAAGGCCATTATCCTCTAAACAACCATCAAAAACTATACAGAAAAATCTTTAAAACCTTCGTAAGCACACCAACTCACCCAAGAGCATTAAATAACGGGAATGAATTTTCAGAAGAGAACAGAGTCTTGGCTCACCACCAACTCAGCACAACTCCATGAATTTAGCAGCTTGCACTGTTAAATGAATAGAACCTAAACAAATTTTTGATTTATAATTTATAAATATTAGAGACATCCAAAACCGGGTTATTTCAACATTTATCCTCATAATGGCTTGCATAACAGCCAGAAAAATAACAGCATATTTCAAATAGCTAAATTAGCAAGGAAACCCAGGCTGAACAATAAGCCCATTCAGCCAAAAATGCAAAACAGTTAAAGAGAGGAGATTCCGATTCTGCGGCCAACATCAATGTAAGATTCGACAACACTGCCTAAACCACGGCGAAAGCGGTCTTTGTCCATTTTTTCATGAGTACTCGCATCCCATAATCGGCAATTATCCGGAGTAAACTCATCGCCTAAGAGTAGTTCGCCGTTGTTATAGCCAAATTCAAGCTTATAATCAACCAGTATAATTTCACCTTGCAAAAACAACTCTTTTAGAACACTATTAACTTTGATAGTGAGTTCACGCATTTTATTAATATCTTCACGTGTTCCCCAGCCAAAAGCGACAATATGCTCATCATTGATCATCGGATCACCCAACTCGTCATCTTTTAAGAAAAACTCAAAAATAGGTGCCCTTAACTCAGCCCCTTCTTCTATGCCGTATCGTTTACTTAAACTACCCGCAGCAACATTTCTAACAACACACTCAACCCTCAACATATCGAGAGGCTTAACTAAAGATTCGTTATCAGAAATTTGCTCGATAAAGTGGGTCTTAATGCCAGCAGCTTCCAGTTTCTGCATTATAAACGCATTAAAGATATTACTCACTTTGCCTTTGTTCTCGAGTAATTCATGCTTCACGCCATTAAATGCGGTCGCATCATCACGGAACTCCATCACCAAACGTTCCGGATCCTCTGTCTGGTAAACAGACTTCACTTTACCTGAGTACAATAGCGACTTCTTCTGCATAATCACTCCTAATTCACTTAGTGCGCGGGCTAGACGAATAATGAAAAATGACGGTGTTATTTTTTAAGAATATTGGGGGGAGATAAATCAGCCTGGTTGGAGGACCCCACTACTTTGAAGTCACTTGGCAACGGATAACGCCCGGTTGACTGTTCAGGTGTACTCAAATTACTGGGTGTCTTCAATGCTGGGCCCACTTTTGGTGTTGTATATAAATAGTTATCATAGTGGTCACGAACGATCTTATCGTAAGAAGAGCATCCGGCCAAAACGGATATTGCCGCGAATGCAGCCATCGCAAAACCTAGCTTTAGCTTCATGTTTACCCTTATTCTGTTGTTTCGATTAACTGCCTAATTTCCGCATCAATAGCAGAGTGTTTTTCTTCAGAAAGCCATGTTAGTGGCAAGCGAATTCCAGGCGCAATCCGCTGCATTTTATGTAGAACATACTTCACTGGAATCGGATTCGACTCAGAAAATAACGCATGATGTAAATTTAATAGCTGATTATCAATTCTCTCAGCCAAAGCAAAGTCACCTTGCATCAATGCATCACACATTCGCTGCATCAGTACAGGTGCAGTATTTGCAGTGACTGAAATCACGCCGTGGCCCCCCAACTGAATAAATTCGCGTGCCGTTGGGTCATCACCACTGTATAAAGCAAACCCTTCTGAGCACATTGCTCGCAGTTGTGCAACACGTGTTAAATCTGCCGTTGCATCCTTAACGCCGACAATAGCATCGAATTTAGACAAACGCGCAGTCGTTTCAACAGACAAATCACACTGAGTGCGGCCTGGAACATTATAGAGAATAAAAGGAATCGCAACAGATTCAGCAATCGTCTTAAAGTGCTGATATAAACCTTCTTGGGTTGGCTTATTGTAATAAGGAGTCACTAACAAGCAGGCATCCACCCCTTGAGAATGAGCCGCCTGTGTTTTTTCTATCGTCGCTTGAGTCGAAGGACTACCCGTGCCTGCAATGACGGGAATTCGGCCTGCCACCTGCTCAACAACATGCTGCAATACCGCGCGGTTTTCATCCGCCGTCAACGTCGACGCTTCTCCGGTGGTTCCCATCGCCACAATCGCCGAGGTTCCCGATTGGACATGCCACTCAGCCAATCCACGCAACGCTTCGATATCAAGCTGCCCCTCAGCAGTCATAGGAGTCACAAGTGCAACAATGCTTCCTTTAATCACAAACTTCCTCATACGATGACTTTCTTATGCTCCACATGGTAAACTCTTGGGCAATTAAACACAATACTCGGGTAAATATAAGTCATGAGTACCACAATAAATCAAGCCATCCCCCATTTCACAGCACAAGCGACTAATAACACAACGGTAGATTCTAAAGCGCTGCAAGGCAAGAACCTTATCATTTACTTCTATCCACGTGATAATACGCCTGGCTGCACAACAGAGGGGCAAGAGTTTCGCGATGCCATCAATGAGTTTAACGCCTGTAACACAATTAATTTTTGGCGTATCCAAAGACAGCCTGCGTGTCCATGAAGGCTTTAAAGCTAAGCATGACTTCCCTTTTGAACTGATCAGTGATCCTGATGAAGCGCTTTGCCGAATTTTCGATGTGATCAAACTTAAAAAATCTCTACGGCAAGGAATACTTAGGAATAGAACGCAGCACCTTCTTTATTGATGAGCAAGGCGTATTACGTCAAGAATGGCGTAAGGTCAAAGTTAAAGGTCATGTCAGTGAAGTGCTCAACACTGTACAAGAACTTACCACTTAACAATGCGCAGGCTAAAGCAATGCTGATTATTCTTTATGGACCACCTGGCGTCGGCAAAAATTATGTTTCTGAGTGGCTGGCCCGAACCTATGATTTCTACTTTTATGATGCAGACATCCATCTCACCGACGAGATGCGCCAGTGCATACAAAATAAACAACCTTTCACGCAACCCATGCGTGATCACTTCTTTACTGAGGTCATTAGCCATACACAGCATTACCTTAACCAATACCCCCATGTTGTAATGGCTCAGGCGATTAGCCAAAAGAAAAACCGTGAACAACTACACAACGCCTTTCCTGATGCTCACTTTGTCCATATCACTACCTCCAGGCGGCTACAGCTAAAGCGTCTGGCTGTTCGAGGTGATTGGGTCACACCAGACTGGGTGGATAAATTGCTTGCAGTTCAAGAGCCTGCCAATAAAGAGCATGATCAAGTAGAGAACAGCCAGGATCAAATCAGCCTAGAGCAACAGTTTACAAGGCTTTTCAGACAATGGGGTTGCTTGCAATATAAAGTAGGTCCAGTAAAATAACAGGGTTAATTAACCTGATTGTAAGGCATAAACGAACGATATGGCGATAGATTCCTACCGAGTCGGTGAGAAAAATCATTTTTTAAAAGCGGTACTTATCATCTTATGTATCGTGGGCTTCGCATCGCTATTAGTGCAAGCGGTTGTTGCAATGCTGGTATTTGTCATCACCCCAGCGATTGATATCCAGCTTAGTGCCAGTCAATCAGAGCTCTTTAGCTACATTGCCAATTTCTCGCCACTTGCAAGCTTTGTGACATTCATACTCACCTGCTTCTCGCTCATTCATTTACTACGCAAAGGCTATGTTACTCAAGGCAGCTTCTTTTCTCGTATTCTTTTTAGCGTTGTTCTTTTTGCCGTTGTTATTTTATTGATTATCCCTTCTTTAATGCAGTGGCTTTATCCCTTTAACTGTAACCATATTACAGCAAGCAATGAAAGCCTCTGCTCTATCCAGCAACTTAACTACCCAACACGCATGACCAGCTTAGTCTTTGGAGTCGCGCCCTATCTGATTTTCTCCTATGGCTGCTTTATTATTATTCGCCTCTTTAAAAATTATGAGCGTGGCCTTGTTTTTACTAAAGAAAATGTCACCTTATACAACAAAATTGGCTGGAGTGCGCTGCTTTGGGCAATTCTAAAACCCATCGCCCAGTCCTTGCAAACCTTTGTTCTCTCTTTACATCTAGGGCCAGGTCACTACGCAGTCCGCATTCTCGTTCAAGAAAGTAGCTATATCGCCGGGTTTATTGGTCTACTCATTGTTATAATTTCATATGTAATGCGTGAAGGGCAACGACTTCAAGAACAAGAGGATTACACAGTTTAATTATGGCAATCATTATTAACATCGACGTACAGCTTGCCAAGCGCAAAGTCAAAGCCAGTGAGCTTGCCAATCACATTGGCATCACTGCGCAAAACTTGTCGATTTTAAAAAATGGTAAAGCCAAAGCAATTCGTATTTCGACCCTCGAGGCTATCTGTGAATATCTAGAATGCCAACCTGGCGACATTCTTGAGTATCGCCCAGAGCCAGAAGAAACAAATACAAAACCAAACAACCGCACAGATAAAGAAACATCAACAGCCTAACCTTCCCCTTCTTCTAGCTATACTTATATACATAAACGGCATAGACAGTCACCAAACACAAGGAAAGTGTGTAACATGGGCCATAGGACGATTATTTTTGATAACGAGAGAAACTGCACAGAGCTAAAGTCATTGCTCGAGAACTCTTCTTTTGAGGTCATCATGACTGCACAAGACCCAACAAGCCTCCATTCTATTTACGAAATTCACCTGCCTCACTTAGTGATCATACAGTTTTCAGGACTTGCAGAACTGAATAAGCTCTACAGCCGTCACCGTAATGCTAATATTGTCGTTAACTTAGAAAACCACCAAGCTCAACAAGTCGAAGATGCCTTTAATCATGGAGCCAAAGGCTATCTGACTCAGCCATATGAACGGGGCAAACTCATTGCTACACTTACAGCAGCAATGAACATCCCTAACTCAAAGTTCCATATTAAAGATTCGAGCTGTTACTAGTAAGTCAATCCTCTCTTAAAATAATACAAGTGATAAATCAAATCTTCTGTTAAATTAACTTAGACAGGAGACAAAAACCTGCACCCGTTGAACTTTACAACAGCATGGTGCATTTAAGGCAAGAGCATAATGAGCTACGGTGCCAATGTCTTGTAACTTGGCCGGGTAACCATTTACAAAAATCTTATGAGGGAGCGAGAAACCATGAACCTTTCTGAACACATTGCTGCCGCTCATCTACGAATAAAATCAGCAAAGCATTTCGTTCAAACAACGCCGCTTGAAAAAAGTACAGCTTTAAGCCAACAATTAGGCTGTGAAGTCTATTTAAAATGTGAGCATCTACAAAAAACAGGTTCTTTTAAGTTCAGAGGAGCATTAAATAAAGTCTTATTAATGTCGAAAAGTGAACGTCAGCGTGGCATTGTCGCAGCCTCTTCAGGCAATCATGGTCTAGGGGTTGCACTCGCCGCACAGCTTGGCCATAGTCATGCAACCATTTATACCCCAGAAACAGCATCGATCATGAAATTAAATGCAATTAACGCTCTGGGTGCGACCATCATTAAAACTTCAGGCGATGACTGCCTGATTGCTGAGAAAACAGCACGCCTGCAAGCAGAAAAAACAATCAATTTTTCATCTCCCCCTACAATGATATCAACGTTATTGCTGGACAAGGCACCATTGGCTTAGAGTTACTCGAACAATGTAGCGAACTTGATGCTGTATTTATTGCTGTCGGCGGTGGCGGTTTAATTTCTGGTATTGGCCACGCCATTAAATCAATTAACCCTAGTATTAATATTATTGGCTGTTGGCCAGAGCATTCACCCGCACTTTATAACGCTTTAAATGCTGGCTATATTATTCCTGACAGCCGAGATGATGAAACCCTCTCCGATGGCACCGCCGGAGGCATCGAAGAAGGCACTATTACTCTAGAACTTGCCCAAAGCATCATCGATCAAAAAGTCTTAATTAGCGAACAAGCCATTAAAAGCGCAATGAAGCACATTGGCGAGTATGAACGCTGGATCATCGAAGGCGCCGCCGGCGTTGCAGTTGCAGGCTTAGCGCAACTTGCCGACCAATACCAAGGTAAAAAAGTCGCTGCCATTCTCTGTGGTCGCAACATCAATCTGGATAAGTATCTAAGTGCAATCTCGTGAAAGTAGCTAGGGGCCTCGAAAAATTCATTAAATATTAAAAAATAATATCATTCAGAAACTTATAGAATTAAAGCAGTCTACCTTAAAGCAAAAATCGCTACGAAAAGAGCCAAGATGGGATGCTTCGATCTGACTAGCCTCGCAAAGGTAACAAGACAGGGCATGATGTAGTATAAAGCCTCAGCACGCCCTAGATTCACCATCTGAAACACCCACTATTAGCGCTCTAAAGACATTTTATATTTTGTTTATATTTTAATCTATTCCTCACCCTGCCAAGGCCCCAGCGACTCACTTAAAATAAACCTCCTCAACTTATAGTGAATATATTTTAGGGTAGGAGATCTCATGTCTGACTTAATCTTTATCGGCTTTACCATCGGGCTATTGTTAATTTCTATGCTGTATATTGCACTTCTTGATAAAGAGCAACATCAAAAAGAAGAGGATAGTTTATGATCCTGACTATAATTTCAGCAGCCATTGCCTTGGCTTTATTCATTTATATGCTTTATGCATTAATTTTCCCCGAAAAATTTTAGGAAGTTTTTATGACGTATTATGGCTTCATTGAGATTATCGTCTTTATTGCATTTCTCATCCTCATCACAAAACCACTCGGTGGCTATATCACTCGTGTAGCGCAAGGAGAAAAGACCAGATTAGACCTTGTGTTACGCCCTATTGAGCGCGGTTTTTATCGCCTCGCTGGGGTGAGCTCACAGCAAGAGACAGATTGGAAACATTATGCAATACAACTGATTGTTTTTAATGTGTTAGGGCTTATATTCCTTTACTTATTACAGCGTTTGCAAGCCTATTTGCCACTCAACCCAGCTCACCTTGGCAATGTCGAGCCTGGTTCCGCTTTTAATACAGCCACCAGCTTTGCATCTAACACAAACTGGCAAGGCTATGGTGGTGAGAATACCATGAGTTATCTCACCCAAATGGCAGGACTTGCAGTACAAAACTTCTTATCTGCAGCAACAGGAATTGCCGTTGCCATCGCCCTAATCCGTGCCTTTGCACGTAAGTCTATGAATACCATTGGTAATTTCTGGGTCGACCTCACTCGCATTACCCTATGGTTATTGCTCCCTCTTTGCATCATTGTCAGTTTAGTTTTGATCTGGCAAGGCACACCACAGAACTTTAATCACTATACAACGGCAACAACCCTATCGGGCATACAGCAAGTACTCCCTCAAGGCCGATTGCTTCTCAGGAAGTGATTAAGTCACTTGGCACCAATGGCGGCGGTTTTTTTAACGCAAACTCTGCTCACCCCTATGAAAACCCAACCGCTTTAACTAACTATGTCCAAGTCATTTTGATTTTTGCAATCGGGGCGGCTCTAACCAATGTCTTCGGTCGCATGGTCGGTCACACCAAACAAGGTTGGACCTTACTTGCTGCCATGCTTATCATGTTTGCCATTGGCGTCTTTAGCATGTATCACTTTGAGGCTCAAGGTAACCCGATACTGCATAATATCGGCATTAATCAACATGCGAGCAGTACAAATATCGGTGGCAATATGGAAGGCAAGGAAGTGCGCTTTGGTATCGCAGACTCTGCCCTTTATAACACAGTATCCACCGCAGCCTCCGATGGTGGTGTTAACAGTATGCTAGACAGTTATACCCCTGCCGGCAGCGCAGTTGCCATTATCAATATGGCATTAGGCGAGCTGATCATCGGCGGTGTCGGTTCTGGTTTCTATGCCATTATCATGTTTGCTTTGCTGGCTGTCTTTATTGCTGGGCTTATGGTGGGGCGTACTCCAGAGTTTTTAGGCAAAAAAATCGAAGCGCGAGAAATGAAGTTGGTTATGCTCGCACTACTCATTTCACCCTTTTTAGCCCTATTATTTACTGCCATCGCTTGTGTCTTACCTACTGCATTAAGCTCACTGAGTAACCCAGGACCGCATGGCTTTAGTGAAATTCTCTATGCCTTTACTTCAGCAGCCAATAATAATGGCAGTGCCTTTTCGGGGCTGAACGCTAACACGCCATTTTATAATTTAACCACCGCACTCGCGATGTTTTTTGGTCGCTTTTTTATGATTATTCCAGTCCTTGCCATCGCAGGTGCACTTGTTAAGAAAAAGAAAGTACCTGTTTCCAGCGGCACGCTCGCAACAACAGGACCCCTTTTTATCGGCTTACTCATCGGTTCAATCGTACTCATCGCTGGCCTCAATTTTTTCCCGGCGCTCGCGCTTGGCCCTATTGTTGAGCAATTTTTCATGAATGCTGGCACAGTATTTTAAAAATTAAGGAGTTGTAATGTCTTATACAAATACAGCCAATAATGAAAAAACAACGGTTAAAAACCATTCATTATTCGAAAAATCAATTATCAAAAATGCCATTATCGATGCATTCAAAAAGTTACACCCTAAAGTGATGATCAAAAATCCAGTCATGTTCTGTGTCGAAATCACTGCCATACTCGTCACCCTGATTTTTGTCTCTCAACTCATTAGTCATGCAACCCATTCATTTTTAACCGCCCAAATTGCATTATGGCTTTGGTTTACTGTATTGTTCGGTAATTTTGCTGAAGCCATTGCTGAAGGCAAGGGCAAAGCCCAAGCAGCAAGCTTAAAACAAACCAAGTCGAATTTAAAAGCAAAGCGCTTAACACAAGAAAATAACCAGCAATTTGATCTTATTGATGCGCCAGCATTGCAATTTGGTGATATTGTCCTTGTTGAGACGGGTGATTTTATTCCAGGCGATGGTGACGTCATTGAAGGTATCGCCGCCATTGATGAATCAGCAATTACAGGCGAATCTGCCCCTGTGATTCGCGAAAGTGGGGGGGATCGCTGTGCAGTCACCGCAGGAACGCGCGTTATTTCAGACTGGGTAAAAGTAAAAATCACCTCAAAACCTGGCGATAGTTTTATCGATCGCATGATCTCATTGGTCGAAGGTGCTGAACGTAAAAAAACACCGAATGAACTTGCGTTAAATATTTTACTCGCTGGCTTTACTTTAGTCTTTATCGTTGTTGTTTGTACAACCTTATGTTTTTCTTTATACACTCACCATGCCGTACCCATCAGCCTACTGATTGCGCTGTTTGTTACTTTAATTCCCACAACAATCTCAGGCTTATTATCAGCCATTGGCATCTCAGGCATGGATCGTCTTTTACATGCCAATGTGCTGGCTAAATCAGGACGCGCCGTTGAAGCTGCTGGCGATATTGATACTTTATTGCTCGATAAAACAGGCACAATTACAATAGGTAATCGCTTTGCTTCTGAATTTATTCCAATGCCCGGTGTTTGTAAAAATGACCTCGCAGAAGCAGCCCTGATTTGCTCACTTGATGATACAACACCAGAAGGTCGTTCTATCATCGCTTTAGCTGAAGAGAGCTATCACTTAAACTCTGAAATCTATGACAAAAAATCGATGGAATTTATCCCTTTCTCAGCCTATACCCGTATGAGTGGCGTCAAATTTAATCACCAAGAAATTCGTAAAGGAGCGGCAGACTCTATATTTAATTGGGCACAAAAGCACGATATTACTGTCCCTCAAGAAGCTCAAGAGGTAATCAGCCACGTTTCACAGCAAGGAGGCACCCCGCTTGCCGTTTGTCGCAACGATCAGCTATTGGGAGTTATTCACCTAAAAGATGTCATCAAGCGTGGTATTGCTGAGCGTTTTGCTGAGTTACGCCGCATGGGAGTGAAAACGGTGATGGTCACCGGGGATAACCCCCTGACTGCTGCTGCCATTGCCTCAGAGGCCGGTGTAGACGAATTTCTTGCTGAAGCGACTCCTGAGAAAAAGCTTGAATTAATTAAAAAGAGCAAATACAAGGAAAAATGGTAGCGATGTGTGGTGACGGTACGAATGATGCCCCAGCACTTGCTCAAGCAGATGTTGGTGTGGCCATGGCTACAGGCACCAGTGCAGCACGTGAAGCCGGTAATATGGTTGATTTGGACTCTGATCCGACTAAGCTCATTGATATTATTAAAACAGGCAAACAGCTACTCATGACCCGTGGCGCACTTACCACCTTTAGCATTACCAATGATGTCGCCAAATACTTTGCTATTATTCCTGCAATCTTTGCCAGTAGCTACCCAATTTTGCAAAAAATGAACATCATGCATTTGGCCACTCCAGAAAGTGCCGTGCTTGCTGCGATTATTTTTAATGCGCTGATCATTATCTGTTTGATTCCAATGGCCCTAAAAGGAGTAACTTATCGAGCAGTTTCTGCTGCAAGTGCATTAAAGCGCAATCTTGTTATTTATGGCCTAGGCGGCATCATTGTGCCATTTATTGGCATTAAAATTATTGACGCCATCATTCATGCTCTCGGGCTTGCATAGGAGAAAATCATGTTTGCAACATTTCGCTCAGCCAGTGTATTGCTACTTTTAATGACTTTAACATTAGGTTTGCTTTATCCAGGGCTGATCACACTCATCGGTCAGGCTTTATTTCCTTTTCAAGCCAATGGCAGTATTTTGTATAAAGATAATGAGGCGATAGGCTCCGCTTTAATTGCTCAGCCTTTTAGCAAAGCTCAGTATTTTCACCCACGCCCTTCAAGCATCGATTATCAACCCATGCCCTCTTCAGGCTCTAACTTAGGCCCAACGAATGAAAATTTAATCAAGCAAGTAGAAACTCGGCAACACGCTTATTTAAATAATAATCCTGGGGTAAAAAACACACCCATCGATGCAGTGACAACCTCAGGCAGTGGCATCGATCCGGATATCTCCCTTGCTAATGCTTATGCTCAAGCAGCTCGTATTGCTAGCGTAAGACATAAGAGCATCGATCAAATCAATCAATTAATTAAGCAATATACCGTTCATCGTCAACTCGGCTTTTTAGGCGAACCCCATGTGAATGTCTTAGAGCTTAACTTAGCTCTTGACCATACCCAAGCAGCCAAACAAAAAAATAAACATTAAGAATTAAATCACATGCCTACACCTAACCCAGAAGCCTTACTTAAAACCATCCAAGCTGACTATTCCGGTCGTGGTAAGCTTAAAGTTTTTTTAGGTTCGGCTCCGGGTGTGGGTAAAACATATGCAATGTTGCAGGCTGCTCATCAAGCCCTAAAAAAAGGCATTGATGTTAGAAGTGCAATTATTGAAACACATGGCCGGCATGAAACCTATGCACTCACTAAAAAGTATCCCGATTATTCCTAAAAAATCCTATCTTTATCGCGGAAAAAAGTTTAAAGAACTTGATCTTGATAAAGTGATTCAACTCAAACCTGATCTTGTGCTTATCGATGAACTCGCTCACAGTAATGTTCCTGGAGCCATTCATAAAAAACGTTATCTGGATATTATAGAATTATTAGATCATGGCATTAACGTCTATACTACGATTAATATCCAACATTTAGAAAGTTTAAATGATGAAATCCAACATATTACAAAAATAAAAGTTCGTGAAACTGTACCTGATTCTATTCTCGAGCAAGCCAATGATATTGTGGTGATCGATTTACCGATTAATGAGTTATTAGAGCGTCTAGAACAAGGTAAAGTTTATATCAAGGATCAGGCAAACCGTGCAGTTAATCACTTCTTCACCCCGGTAAAACTGATGGCTTTGCGTGAATTAACTTTAAAGATAGCAGCAAAAAATGTCAATCATCAAGCAATTGCCCACCAAGTCGCTTTAGGCGTTGATGATTGCTATTTAAACAGCAATACGATTATGGTCTGTTTAAGCACTAATCCCATAACTCCACGCCTCATTCGTCAAGCTAAACAGCTTGCTCAAACCCATAAATCTCAACTCATTGCTATTTACATTGAAACACCGAAAAGTATCTATTATTCACAAAACAAAAATAAACGCATTCATCACTACATCCGCCTTGCTGAACAGCTCGGTTTCCATACTCTAGTCATCCCCGCGACAAATCAAGCAAAAACAATTATCCAAGCGGCTCATAAATTTCATGTTAATCTCATTGTTATGGGAAAGTCCACTCGCAATCACTGGCGTGATAAAATCCAAGGATCCATCGTTTATGAAGTAATCCGCCACAGTGGTAAAATTAACATTCATATTGTTAATGATAAGTCTCAAGAAAGCTATATTAAGCCTCTGCCAAAAAATCGAGAAAAACCATCTATTAACCACTATTTAAAAGCCACACTGCTCACAACACTATCAGGTGGATTATCCTGGTTATTTTCCCATTACTTATCCCCTGAAAGCACCGCAATCATGCTCTTTTTACTAACAAATATTTATTCTGCTTACCGTTGGGGCGCAAAAGTCTCTTTATATTCATCATGTTTAGGGCTATTAATTTACTGTATATTCTTTATTCCACCTTACAACAGCCTTGCTCTGGGCAGCATCCAAGGCATACTTACTTTTGGGATATTTAGCATTATTTCACTAGCAGCTCACTACATTACTAGCCGCCTGCGCACAGAAAAGCAAAGCCTTATCAAACGAGAAAAATACTATAAAACCCTATTAATTTTTTCAGAAAAAATAATAACAGCAAATAATATTGATCAATTTAAAGATCTTCTCAAAAAAGAGCTTTCTTACATTTTTAACACTGATAATTTTACT
>NZ_MDTU01000001.1:2869299-2870076 GCF_001720395.1 Piscirickettsia litoralis | reverse complement strand
CGTTTACAAAATGCTCTTGATTGTCCTTTGCTGTCGTAATTAAAGTAGTTTTAAGCTGATACATTACCTCATGGCGAGCAATACTCTTCCATTGCTGATCAGTTAACTCAATCATAACGCCCCAAGCCTTCTCTCCAGGAACCTCCTGTAATAAAGCAAATGAAGGTTCTAAGCGTGAGGGGCCTTTTAATAAAAAAGAAATTTTATGATCTTTTAAGTAGGCAGAGTGCCCTCGTTTAATTATTTTCTCATTCGCCATCAAACCACCATAAATAAAATATTTACTATAATTGCTATTTGCATTAAATTTCATCATGCTTCACTCCAATCAGTGAATCATGATTCATATAATTTTCTTTAATAAATAGGCTTAGCACAACGCTCAACAAAATAACAACAGGCACGACCCATAAAGCCTGTTGGTAAGCCATTAAACTAAAGTGCCCTATTTCCTCAGTTAAATTAGCTTGGTTTTCAAACATATCCAGCAATTTACCAATGATAGGTTGAACTGTGCCCCCCGATAATCATAATCATCATATTGGTAAAAGCTGTTACTAAACCATGTGAGCTTGCTGAATGTAATTGATTATTCAGTGCAAAACATAGCAACATTGCACTGGCAGTAAAACCACTAATAAATGTCAGAATAGAAAACATCAGCACGCTAGAAAAGGGGGAATATAATAAAACCAAATAATCAATTAAAGCAATAATACCGGTCGCAATAAGTAAACGTTTCTTACCTATATAACGTGATAACCAGCCGTTGACAGG
>NZ_MDTU01000001.1:2798443-2868435 GCF_001720395.1 Piscirickettsia litoralis | reverse complement strand
AAAAAGAAATGAAGTAATCGTTGCTGCATCATCCGCACTAAAACCATAGCCTTGGCGTAAAAAGGGTAGCGCCCAGAGTTCACCAAAACTAATCACCGGCACCACACGAAGCGCTGCAATCATCGCAATCAACCAAGTTAAAGGGTGACTCAATACGCTCTTAAGTGCTAAAAAGTTAAACTGTTCATTCTCATTATTTCTATAGTTTTTATTTTTACTATTTTTAAATTTTATTTTATGGACATCCCAGATGCTTACTAAAAAAATCACAAATAAAACCAAGCCGAGAATAGCAGCAATTTCCATACTGTATCGCCACTCATAGTTTTCAACCAACTGAGTAAAGGGCTGTTGAGCAAACAAAGCACCGATAATCCCTAAAGTGTTCGTCAAACCCACAACCAAAGGAAAGTTTTCAGAAGAAAAATAAATCGATGCGATTTTCAAGCAGCCGATAAAGCCAAAGGCCGAGCCAAAGCCAATAAAGACCCTGGCTAATTCAAGATAAAATAATGAATGGGCTTGTGAGAAAATCACACTGCCAACCGTCACCAACGCCGTTGCAGCAAGAAAAACTCGTCGAACCCCATAGCGATCAAATAAAATCCCAGCAGGAATTTGGCCGATGGCATACGCATAAAAATAAACGGCGCCTAAAAGACCAAACGTGCTCGCATTAATATGAAAAGAACCAACGATTCCAGATTCCATTGCACTTGGCGCAATGCGTTGGAAAAATTCATAGGCATAAAAAAGTGCAGCAATACTCCAAACATACCAACCATATGAAATATTAAATTTTTTTTGAGGTAATCATACTCTGCTCCACAGCAGCTACTCCTAAAATAAAAGCGAGTTATTAATCAAGTCATTGCTATTAAATTTGATTAACGGCAACAGGCTGTGGAATAAATTAAAAAATTTTCAAATACATTACTAATCTCTAAGCACAAATAATATAATAATTAAAGGGTTATATTGTCTTGCGGTAATTTTCAGATTAGCAACAACACGAACGTGCAGAAAAAATGAGGGAAGTAACAGAAAGAAGAGTTAACAAAATAACGGTATTGTTTTACCAGCATTGTCCTCTCCAATCATCTCAAAATTAACTCTATCCCCAAGACTATACCGCCTTTGCAACCCACTTGTAAAGCCCCAGAACTACTTTCAGAAAGATGGGTCTAACAGGGCATTCAGGCTCAATCAGGAGTCCAACTAGCTTATGCGTAGCAGAAATAACAATAAAAACATTAAGTATCATACAGTTAATCTAGTTATTGCATTTTTTTTGGCTTTATCTGGCCGTAGTTTCATCTACTTTTGCAAGCCAAGAGCACAAGCAGTTGAAAAAAGTTCAACAGCTTTTCCCCGATAATGCCTATGGCGTTGATGTTTCTAAGTATCAGGGCAAGGTCAACTGGCCTCAGTTGCGAGAACAAATTGACTTCGTCTTTGTTAAAGCGACAGAAGGGGTCAATACAACGGACACTTACTTTTTATACAATTGGCAACAAGCTAAACGTCATGGCATCACCCGTGGCGCATATCACTTTTTCCATGGTCACATCAGTGGTAGCGCCCAAGCTCAACATTTAATTAATACCGTTGGTAAATATCATGAAGAAGACTTACCCCTCGTCGTTGATGTCGAAAGCGCTCGCACCACCCGTTTTGTCTCTCCAAAAGAATATACTAAACAACTTCAGGCTTTTATAGATCATGTTAAACGCAAAACAGGGGACGAGCCAATTATTTATACGAACTATTATTTCTGGCAATCTTTTTTGAAAAAAGTACACATGTTTTTTCAAGCTATGATCTTTGGGTAGCAAACTATACAAAAGGCCAAAAACCCGTTTTACCTAAGCCCTGGGATAATTGGTCATTCTGGCAAATTTCTAGTAAAGCACAGGTTCCTGGCGTCAAGTCACCCGTTGACTTAAACCTCTTTAATGGCGATGCAGACAAACTCGAAGACTATTCAATAAAAGTAAACAAAAAATTAAATTAAATTTTATAAAACTATAGTGCTTGAACCTTCCCTTTTAATAGCAAGTAATAAGAAAAACTTATAAACAAAAGCAGCAAACAAACTTAATATTGACATATTCAGCCAAAAATTAACTTCTTGTATATCTAAAATTGCATAGCGAAAAACATTAATGACATAATAAATAGGGTCCATATAACAAAGCCAACGTAACGATTCGGGCAAATGACTAACAGAGTAAAAAACACCTCCTAAATAAGTGAGCGGCATGATTACAAAAGTTGGTATGATCGTCACATCATCAAATTTGCGAGCAAATACCGCATTAATAAAGCCTGCAGCTGAAAATAAAACTGTCGCTAAAACAGCGACTATAATCGTCAAACCTATATGGTGAATTTTAATCGAAGTAAAAAACAAGGCGACAATCAGCACCAGAAAACCGACGACTACACCACGCATGACTCCTCCTGTAATATAGCCGAGTAAAATCATACTAGGCTTCATCGGTGAGACAAGCATCTCCTCAATAAACCCTTGGAAACGTGCGCCAAATAAGGACGATACAACATTATTATAAGAATTTAACAACATCGACATCATAACGAGTCCTGGAATAATATATTGGATATAGCTATAACCTTCAACCTGACCAATTTTATCGCCTAAAATTGTTCCAAAAATGATAAAATAAAGCGTTATATTAATAATGGGTGGTAATAACGTTTGCGGCCAAATTCTAAAACAGCGTTCTAGTTCTCGATAGATTAACCCTTTTAATGCAATCCATTGCAATTCCATTTTACCCTTCCCTCACTGTATATTGTAAAAATAATTCTTCTAAGCGATTATGTTTATTGCGCATACTGAGTATTTGAACACCTAAATTCGATAATTGCTCAAACGCACTATTTAAATTTTTGCCACTTTGCACACCAATTTCTAAATTGCCATCATGGTCTAAACTCGTTGTATAACCATTTAATTCAGGAGCAGATTGTAAAGGTTTAGATAAAGTAATCACAAAATATTCTATCTCTAAACTCTTTAATAGATTTTTCTTGTCTGAATTTCTGACAATTTTTCCTTGATTAATGATAATAATTTGCTGGCATAGCTTTTCTGCTTCTTCTAAATAATGCGTTGTCAAAATGATGGTTATTTTTTCAGTTTCATTGATTTCTTTTAAAAATTCCCACATTGACCTTCTTAACTCAATATCAACACCTGCCGTTGGTTCATCTAAAATTAATAATTTCGGGTGGTGAATCAACGCTCGAGCGATCATTAATCGCCGTTTCATCCCTCCCGATAAGGTTCTAGCACGCTGATAACGCTTTTCCCATAGACCTAACTTTTTTAAATAAGCCTCTGCGCGTTTTTTAGCTTCTTGACGCTTGATGCCATAATAAGCGGCTTGGGCAAGTAAAATATCGATTATTTTTTCAAACATATTAAAATTAAATTCTTGCGGCACTAAGCCAATTAAGCGTTTGGCTTCACTCGCCTCCTTTTGAATATCATGCCCAAAAATCAACACCTGCCCTGTAGTTGCCGGTAATAGTGTTGTAACAATATTAATTGTTGTTGATTTACCCGCACCATTCGGACCGAGTAAAGCGCAAAACTCACCCTTAGAGACATGAAAGTCAATACCACCCAATGCTTCAAAGCCACCTGGGTAGATTTTTGTCAGGCCATTTACAGATAATGCATGATCAGTCATTGTCGTCCCTCCTTGTTCTATAAGCTTAGAAAGAGCACTGCAATAACTCAAAAGTTGGCATTCTGCCAAGAGCTATTTACAATAAGGCAGTTAAAACATCAGCGAGTTACCTCATGAATACGCAGCGTGTTTACTTAAACGTGCCTTTTGCAGAAAAAGATGAAGCCAAACGCCTGGGCGCACGTTGGGACCCGAGCGCACGCTCTTGGTATATTCTCCCTCATGTTGATACAGATCCGTTTACACGCTGGCTTAAAAACGCCGCCGCCCCCCCTAAGAAAAGGGCCATGATTCTAATAGTGGGAATAATGGCGCTAACAATAACGAATCTAAAGGCATACAGCTCAGCCACTACCTACAAACGATTCAACAAGCCGTAGAAAATAGCTTTGATCAACCCCAATGGGTGATCTGTGAAGTCAGCGAATGGCGCCAGAATCAAAACGGCCACATTTATACTGAACTCATAGAGCAAGATGACGGCCATGTAATCATAGCAAAATCCAATGCGACATTATGGTCTCGTCAAGTTCACCATGTGCTGGCACCTTTTATACAAGCCACAGGAGCACCACCCTGTGCGGACATGAAGTTACTCGTCCAAGTTTCAGCTCACTTTCACAGCCGTTATGGTTTTAGCCTCAATATCCATGCAATTGACCCTCACTTTACCCTAGGTGCACTCGAAGCCAAGCTCAATGAAATCCGCTTAACATTACAAAGTGAACAGATCTTTGATAATAATCGCATGTTAACAATACCCTGTGAGTTCACTCGTATTGCGGTAATTTCTTCACAAACCGCCGCAGGCTTGGGTGATTTTCGCCAAGAAGCCGATCGACTGGCCCAAGCCAAGCTCTGCCGTTTTGATTATTTCTATGCGACCATGCAAGGCCATAGCGTTGCTGAGAGTATTTGTGCACAACTTGATAAAATACATCAGCACTCAGAGCCCTATGATGCAGTTATTATTATTCGCGGTGGTGGTGCGAAGACCGATCTGGCAGGCTTTAATGAGCTAGAACTAGCGCGTAAGCTTTGCCAAAGCACTCTGCCTATTTTCGTTGGTATCGGTCATGAACGAGATCATACGATCTTAGATGAAATCGCCCAGCGCAGCTTCGATACGCCATCTAAAGTCTCTCATTATATTTTACAAACTATTTTTCATAATGCCCTGACCGCTTACCAGCATGCCAAAGCTGTTTTACAGTTTACTCAAAAAGTTTATAATTTTACCCAAAACGATATTCATAATACTCGCCATAACATTCAGCAAAGCACTATCAATGTAATTAATACACAAGCTCACCAATTACAAAAATACCGCCAAAATATTTCCCATCACAGCAAGCAGGCAATACAAAAGCAAATACATTTAATCAACAGCCATAAACAGCAATTACAAACAACTCACTACACTCTAAACCAATATCAATTAAAGCTCAGAAAAGACTTTCAGTTTATTCTTCAAACCAGCAAAGAAACAGCCAATACAACTCAATTCTCATCAGAGTCCCTCATGCAATTCATTCTAGGGCTCGGACCCGAAAAAACCTTGCAACGTGGCTTTAGTTATATCAAGCATGGCGATCAATACATCACAAGCTACAAGCAAGCATCAGGCTATAACACCCTAAATATCCACTTTAAAGACGGTATTCTTAGCACCACAAATAATCACAACCCCGAGGACTGACCATCATCATGACAAAAGCAACCAGTAAAAAGTTTCAAGATAATTACAATACACTTAAAGAAGTCGCAGAACACTTGCGCACCCAAACAGAGCCTGATATTGACGAACTTATCCCTATGATCAAGCGTGCCTCCCAGGCTTACAAAACCTGTAAACAGCGCTTGGAAGCTGTACGCATTGAACTTGAAAAATATCAGGATATCTTCGATGAAGACGATGAAAGTTAATAGTGCGGTGGGCGCTCTTGCAATGGGTCACTAAAGTTTGAAGATTGCTCTGAAAACTGTGCTGCAAGCTTACTTTTTAGCTGTTTGAGTTCTTCCATGAGCTGGTCCAATTGGCCTTGTTGCCGAATAATCACTTGGTTCAACTGGCTCACTAGATCTTCTTGGAATACAAACTTTGTTTCCAGCTCAGTTAATCGATTTTCAAGGCTCATAAACACAACTCTCTGCAATTTTACTACAATTTTAAATTTATCAAGTAAATCCTTGATTGGATTTTATGCTCATCATAATATATTTTTAGAGTAAGGTTAAATTATAGGGAGGTTTTTATTATTGACAGTAACTATTGGACACTTAGCAGCTATCGAAAAATAGCATAGGGGATTGCTATGGCGAAACGGAAAAATCGTCAATTCGACGATGAAGTCTGTGCACTAAACTCAAAGCCTAATCTTCGTTCACCTCATTATCTGAAGCAAATCAAAGCATTAACTGACTCTCAAGAGCTATTATTCAAAGCCTGGAATAGCGGCAATGAAGTTGTTATTGCGCATGGTTCTGCAGGAACTGGGAAAACATACCTTGCAACTTACCTCGCTCTACAGGCGTTGCTTGCTTATGATAGCCCTTATTCTCGCATCGCTTTTTTCCGCTCGACCGTGCCTGCGCGCGAGCAAGGCTACTTGAAAGGAGATCTTGAGGATAAAGAAGCACCTTATAAACAGGTCTTTATCGATGCGGTCAATGAACTACTGGACATGAAAAACGCGTGGTCAACCTACAGCAAATATGGCTTGCTTGAGTTTTACTCAACATCCTTTCAGCGTGGGACAAACTATCACGACAGCCTACTCATCGTCGATGAATGCCAAAATATGGGTTTAGAAGAGTTAGATATGATTATGACGCGTGTGGGTAATCATAGCCGCATCATTTTCTGTGGTGATACTGAGCAAGACGATTTGCGTTATCGGCGCACTGACAGTTCAGGATTTGATGACTTCATTCATGTGATCAACCAGATGCAACGAAGCCAAGTCATTGAATTTACAATCGAAGACATCGTTAGAAGTCACATTGTTAAAGACTATCTTTATGCCAAAAGTGGTGCTTACAAAGGACAAACACCGCCACCGAAAAAGAAAGTGAAAAAAGACAACTTGATTGTCTATCCGTTTACGCCAACCAGCTGAGAGAGTGAGAGTTTAACTACTCTCACTTTCCGGGGACATCTCCCCATAAGATCTTATGCAATTGCAGCTGAAAACGAACATTCAGCTGGTCTGTTAATATCCAATCAGCAAGCTCCACCCCTTTTAACTCCTCATATGAAGGTGAAAATAACACTTCACACTTAGATGTTAAGTCGTACTCGCTCATACAGGCGACAGCCCAGTCATAATCTTCACGATGACAGATCACGAACTTAATCTGATCCTTCGCTGTAATATATTTAAAGTTTTCATATAAATTACGTTGCTGCTCTCCTGAGCCTGGTGTTTTAATGTCCACCACCTTCATCACCCGAACATCAATGTTGTTAACAGGAAGAGCGCCGCTAGTTTCTACAGACACTTCATAACCTAAATCACAAAGACGAGCCATCAGCTCAAAAACAGCAGGTTGAGCTAAAGGCTCCCCGCCAGAAACAGTCACATGCCACGCTTTATAGCCTTGAACCTGAGCAATAATTTGATCTAACGACAAACGGTCACCACCGCTAAAAGCATAAGCTGAATCGCAGTAAGTACAGCGCAACGGACAGCCCGTTAAACGAATAAACACTGTAGGTAAACCCACAGTACAGGTCTCCCCCTGCAAAGAATAAAATAATTCGTTAATACGTAAAGAGTCTTTGTTCACACTAACTACTCAACTGCTTTAATTGCTCTTTTGCTAAGCGCGCTGACTTTGTATCAGGGAACTCTTTCACAACCTTCATAAACATTTCTTTAGCGTGCTCAGCATCGCCATTAGCCACATAAATAGTTCCTAAATGATAAGCAGCACTCGGTGCTTTATCAGAATGAGGATAATTTTTAACGATTTTACGCAAAGCAACCATCGCTTTATCAGGCATGCCTTCAATAATATAAATCTCACCCAACCAAAAATAGGCACTCACTGTGTAAGGCCCTTTTGGATAAAGCTTTAAGAAACGCTCAAAGGCAACCACAGCATCAGAGTATTTCCGCTCACTTAATAGCTGATACGCTGCCTGATACGCATAACGCTCTTTAGCATTAATCGGTGTATTTCCTGCGTGGCTACTATCGATTTCTGCGGCAGAAACCGTCTGTGCATGTGCGGCGGATGCTGCTTGAGTCTTAGTCGTACTGCCTTCTAAAACCAGCATACGGCTATCTATGCCGTTAAACATGGCCTGCAGTTCTTTTTTCAACTGGCTGATTTTATAATTTTTCTCATCCACTTCACCTTGCAAGCGGTCCACACGCTGCTGCAAATATTGCAATTGATTTTTCAGTGGTAATAATAAACTAATCTGGTTATCCAGCTTTGTTAATTGCTGCTGAACTGTCAATATTTGGCTCTGCCCATAACTTTGAGAAGCTGAAGCAGAAACCGGTTGTTCTATGCTTTGAGATTGAGTTTGAGGGGGCGCAGGAAAATACGCCTGGCCTGAGGGCGTCACGCCCGCACCTAAGCTTTCCACAGGGGCCGCGGCAAAAGATGAGGTGATCACCAACACACCACTACATACGGTTAAAACACGCCTCAAACTCATATCAACTCCTACAAACCAATTTAACCTTGGTTACAACCTTTTGAACTCATATTGTAATTAAAAATAACACGGCGATCTTTTTGGAAGTCAGCTTCCGTCGTTCCGCCTGGCATAGCTAAACATTCTTTACCGTAACTGAGCGTACTGACTTGCTTTGGCCCAACACCAGCACTAAGCAACGCATCTTTTACAGAATTTGCACGCTTTTGGCCCAGATTCAAATTATATTGACTACTACCACGCGGATCGGTATAACCTTCTAATAATACGCGTTGGTTTGGATGTTTCAAGAGATAATTGATATTTTTCTGGACAATATTCTGATCAACCTTATCGACTGAGTACTGGTCAAAACCAAAATAGACCACTTTTTTAGCACGCTCAGCGTGCGGCCCCGCATTCTGCCCAGCCAGCGCGCCACCGTTCGCCGCTGCACCATTTTGGCCCCAGCTTTCCCCACCAAAACGATCACCATACTGCCCTAAACCCTGTGCTTTAGCATCAGAGCTAGAGCCTGCTGCGGTTTGATTATAAGCACTGCCATCCCCATAAGGTCCAGGCCCACCGCTACTACTGTGCTGATCTGGCGTTGAAGCACACCCTGCCAATAACGCTGTTGACGCCCCTAGTGCTAAAAAAGTAAGTGTTTTTATAGCCATTTTATTCCCCTTTGTATTTTAGTTTTATCACCACTACGACGAGAAAGGTCCCCAAGCTGGAGCACGAACATAACCATTGCCCGATGGAAGATTTAAGTGTACCCGTCCATCTAGCGAGACTTCTGCAAGCATCGTATTACCACCACGATCTTTGGTATACAAGATCATCTGACCATTCGGTGCTACTGTTGGAGATTCATCATTATAACCATGTGTCAGGATACGAAATCTACCTGTTTCTAAGTTTAAGTAGGCAATATTAAAACGTGTTTGGTTATTCTCAACCACTTTGTGCATCATGACAATCCCTTGGCCATTGGGCAAGAATTTAGCGTCAGCGTTATAAGTCCCCTGATAAGTAAGGCGTGATATTTGCCCCGTCGAAAATGCATATTGGTAAATTTGCGGACTACCTCCGCGATTGGATGTAAAAATTAAACTTTTGCCATCAGGAGCCCAAGCCGGTGAAGTGTTAATCGCATAACCTCGTGTAATTTGTTTTCTTTTGCCTGTGTTTAAATTAATGACATAAATGTTCGTCTCAGCACTACCCGCTTTACTTAAGGCTAAAGCTAAACGTCCACCATCCGGTGACCAAGCCGGTGCGCTGTTAATCCCGTCAACACTCGATACTTTACGCCGCTTTCCTGTCACCAAATCAGAGATCCAAATCGACATGGTTTTATCTTCAAAAGACACATAAGCCAAATAATGGCCATCTGGCGACCAAGTTGGAGCCATAATCGGCTGAGACTGCTTTAATAACGAACGAGGATTATAGCCATCCGCATCAGCCACTAATAATTGATAGGCCGTACGCTGACGATCCAATTGAACATAAGCAATACGTGTTGCAAAAACACCTTGCTTGCCCGTTAAAGCATGATACACCAAGTCGCTAATATGATTCGCCAGCATACGCATTTGGCCTGGACGAATATTTTTATAACGCTCCCCAATAATTTGCTGACTAGTCAGCTGCCCAAAAACACTCAGCAAGCGAAAAGAAACGTTATAACGCCCCCCAGCAACTGGTTGCACTTGTCCCACTAGTAGCGACTCTACACCCGTCTCCTTCCAAGCAGAAAAACGTACATGAGTAGGGTTGACATATCGACTCGGCATTTTACCCTGATCAAGCACTGCGAATAAGCCACTGGTTTGTAAATTCTGACGAATAATCGCCGCCATACCATCGGGCATACTCGCAACCTTTATCACGCTCTTTTGACTAAATTGAGTTACAGCAATCGGAATCGGTCGATCAACCCCTTGCGTAATTCTCAATGTCAACGTTGCATACGCAGAACTCATTAACAACAAACATGACAAAGCAATTAATAATCGCTGAACATATACCCTAGCCACTACATCCTCCACAACCTAACTCACCCCTTGCGGCGTAAAATGAAAATTAAAACTTAAAAACTGCTTCGCTACATCTTTATCTGTAGGCATTGGCAAACGTCCCGCACTAAGTACAGCAAGCCTTGCTTGGCGATCAAAAATTGTATTACCGCTAGATTTCACCACTTTTACAGATAGAATATCACCGCTTAAATTAACATGCACTTGAAGAAGCGCATTTAAGTTAGGGTCAATATTTGCTTGATTCCAATGGCTTTGAATTGTTGCTCGAATAAGACCTGAGTACTTATCAACCTCTGATTGAACATACTTTTGTCGTGCTGAGCGTGCGGCAGCAGCTTTCGCATTTTCTGCTAGCTGATTTGCGATGCTTGACTGTGCATTTGCCCTTAAACGGGCCAGTGCTTCTTGACGCTTTTTCTCTGCAGCAATTTTTGCCTGACGTGCTGCCTCTTTCGCTTGACGTTTCTTTTCAGCAGCAATTTTAGCTTGGCGCTTTTTTTGCAGCCACTGCCGCTTCGCGTTTTTTCTTCTCTAAAGCTTGTTGCTGCCGTTTTTTTTCTTCTGTACGCTTTTTCTCTAGGGCTTGCTTGCGCGCCTGCTCACGCTTACGTTGTTTTTCTGCTTGGTGCTTTTTTTCTAATTCACGCTTTTTTTTTCAGCCAACGCCTTTTCGACTTTGACTTTCTCTCGCTTTAGTGCATTAATTTGCTGCTTTAATTCAGCCTTATTTTTAGCGGCTTGTAATGCGGCCCTTTTTTGTGCGATTTTTGCTTGCTCAAGTTTTTTCTGTGCTTGCTGCTGTTGCTCTTTTGCACTTGCAATACTTTTTAGCATCTGTTCACGCTTGCTAGCTGCTAATGCATTTTGTTTTTTTAACTGCTCGAGCATTTTTTGAGTTTTTTCACGCTCTTGCTTAGCTTGTAATAGTTGCTTATCGACTTGTTTTTTCTCGGCCACCGCCTTCGCTACTTGCTGGTCGTGGGCTTGATTCATTGCAGCCACCGCTTGGTCAACAGCTTTTGGGCTAATCATGGTCGCCTTGACCACTTTCGCCTCCTCCCCTGCAAAATGCCTCACTGTGTCCGGTGCTTGCAATGCAACAGCAAACCCCGCCAAAATCAATGCGTGAATGCACAGCGATTTTAGTAAAGATGTTTTATAACCAACCCTCTCTGCCATGGTCAGGTTCTCTTCTGCTGTCGCTGATTATCCGTCATCAGGCCGATGCTGCCAGCTCCTGCATGTTGGGCAATCACCATCGCTTGTACCACTTTGCCATAATCAACACCTTGGTCTGCACGTACGTAAACAGTATTTGACTTAGAACGCTTCAGTGAAGCCTTTACCCATACCGCTAACTGCTCACTAGAAAGCACCTGTTTTTTATCGGGTGTCATATTAATATAATAATGCCCCTGCTGATCAACGCTAACAACAATCGGCTTAAACTTCGAGGGTGGAATCTTATTCGCCGTTGCCTTTGGCAAGTCCACTTTCACACCTTGTGACAGCATCGGAGCGGCAATCATAAAGACAATTAATAACACTAAACTCACATCAATATAGGGAACAACATTAATATCAGCCATCAAGCGACGACGTTGCCTAGCCATCTTTAGCTCCTACTCTTCATCATTTTTTTTCAAGTCTAGCGTAGGCTTCACGGTGTAAAATACTCGCAAACTCTTCTTGAAAATTATCATAATGGCTTAATAAACGATCGACTCGATTAGTAAAACGGTTATAACCAATCACCGCAGGGATCGCAGCAAATAAACCAATCGCTGTTGCAACTAACGCTTCAGAAATACCAGGCGCCACCATTGACAAAGTCGCTTGCTCAACCGCTCCTAACGCCTGAAACGAGCTCATAATTCCCCATACAGTACCAAACAAGCCAATATAGGGACTGACTGAACCGATGGTTGCTAAAATAGGCAAATGGTTTTCAAGTTTGTCTGTTTCTTTTGAGAGAGCGATGCGCATAGCACGATTTGTCCCTTCCATCACCGCATCTGCAGCAATATTTTCTTGGCGAGACAATCGGGCAAATTCCTGAAAACCAGACTTAAAAATACTCGCTAAGCCATCACTATGTACTTCGGTGCGCATCTTATCGTAAAGCTGCCCTAAATCAACGCCTGACCAAAACTCATTTTCAAAAATACGCACACGCTTTCCCGCTCGTCTTAAAAAAATCGGCGCGCTGAAAGATAAATGTCCAAGATAAAACCGATGCTAATAATAAAATAACAAGTACGGCCTGCACGATAATACTGGCATGCAAAAATAACTCGATAAAGTTCGTCTGACCAACCACCCTAATAACTCCCCAAGCGTTAGGTTTTAATGCGCTATAATATAACTCTAATTTATTTTGATCACTGTAATGTATATTTACACGTTTTTTTCAAATACTGTTAAATACGACAATTATATTGTCTCTAGCCCAATATAGTGAGCGGCATGCGATGTCGTCACTCGCCCTCGTGGCGTGCGCATCATCAAACCCATTTGGATTAAGTAAGGCTCTAAAACATCTTCGATCGTATCACGCGATTCTCCAATCGCCGCCGCTAAGCTATCAACCCCCACCGGACCACCTTCAAATTTAACAAATATGGCCTCAAGTAATTTTCGATCCATTAGATCTAAACCTTGTTCATCAATATCAAGAATGGCCAGTGCTTTCGCTGCTATCTCTGCACTAATCTGCAATACTTCATCAAAATCAGCAAAATCTCGCACTCGACGTAATAATCTATTCGCAATCCTCGGCGTGCCACGTGAACGCTTAGCAATTTCATGAGCACCACTATCATCTAGATTAATCGACGAAACACGCGCAGAACGCAAAATAATCTGTTGCAAATCTTCAATCGAATAAAACTCTAAACGCTGGGTAATCCCAAAACGATCTCTTAATGGCGATGTTAATAAGCCTGCACGCGTTGTCGCACCCACCAAAGTAAATGGTGGCAAATCTAATTTAATCGATCGTGCTGCCGGCCCTTCACCGATCATAATATCGATTTGATAATCTTCCATCGCCGGATACAATACTTCTTCAATCGCAGGGCTTAGTCGGTGAATCTCATCAATAAATAACACATCATTAGCTTCAAGATTCGTCAAAAGCGCCGCTAAATCCCCCGCTTTATCGATCACTGGCCCCGATGTTTGCTTAACATTAACACCAAGTTCATTCGCAATAATATGCGCCAATGTTGTTTTACCTAAACCGGGCGGTCCAAATAACAAAGTATGATCTAAAGCTTCTTGACGTTTACGTGCAGCATGGATAAAGACTTCCATTTGCTCACGAACCGCAGGTTGGCCTTGATAGTCAGCCAAAAACTTAGGCCGCATCGCACGATCAATATTAGGCTCGTCATCTTGATGCTCTAACAGTGTCACGATCCGATCATGCTCAACCATACAACCCCTTCATTTTCTTCTATTTTTAAATAATTCAGATCATTCTAACCAGTATAACTTAACTGTTCTTTAACGCGAGGCGAATCACATCTTCACAGGCGAGACCTTCCTCATAAACGGTCGATGCCATTTTCTCAGCATCCGGATCCTTATAACCTAACGCAATAAGCGCACTGATCGCATCAGTCAAGACAGGTTGACGACTTACACTGACTTTTGAAACCTTAATGGCTATATCCTGACTTTCAAATTGACTTAATTTATCCTTAAGTTCAATGACCAGCCGCTCTGCTGTTTTTTTGCCAACACCTGGCAAACGAGTTAATGCCGTAATATCTTGCAACGTCACTGTTTGGATAAATTCAGCCACGCTCATGGTCGATAAAATGGCCATCGCTAATTTTGGCCCCACACCATTAGCTTTTAACAAAACACGAAAAAGTGCTTTCGCGGCACGTTCCTCAAAACCATATAAACTATGAGCATCTTCACGAATAATCAAATGAGTGTATAAGGTCAAACGTTGACCTATTTCACCATAACTTGCCAAGGTCGGCACTGGAACAAAAACCTCATAACCCACACCGCTGACATCAACAATTAAGCTGTCTAGAGAAACATCAACAACGGTGCCTGTCAACTGTCCTATCATGGTCGTATACGCCCTTTCACTAATTTATTTCCTTCTTGAATATGCATTAAACCTTGTTGCATTTGAGCATGGCAAATAGCGATAGCCAAAGCATCAGCAGCATCCTGAGAAGGCACTTTATTTAATTTTAATAAGGCACTGATCATCTGTTGTACTTGATTTTTATCTGCGGCTCCAAAACCAACAACACTGCGCTTAACCTGACGGGCTGAGTATTCACTAACCGGCAGAGCAAACTCAACCGCGGCCAAAATAGCCGCTCCACGGGCATGACCCAATTTTAAGGCGGAGTCCACATTTCGGCCAACAAAAACTTTTTCTATCCCCACTTGCTCAGGCTGATAAAGCGTGATGACCTCTTTTAAGCCTTGAAATATCTTTTGTAAACGTTCAGCTAGACTCACTGTCCCCATACGAATACAGCCACTGGCAAGGTATTCGCAGCGGTTTTTTTTAAAGCGAATAACACCAAAGCCCGTCACTCTCGACCCTGGATCTATCCCTAAAATAACCGCCATCAATCAACTCAGCCACGCGCGTTGATATAAGCAATGGCCTGCTCAAGGCGTGCAACCACTCGCTCACGGCCAATCATTTTTAAGGTTACATCGATCGCGGGCGTGCCTGCTCCTCCGGTAATTGCCGTGCGTAATGGCAAAGCGACTTTCCCCATTTTAAGCTCCAGTGCAGTTGCAGTGTCTTCTATAACTTGATGAAGACTCACCTCATCCCAATCACAAATAGCAAAGGCTTCTTTTAATTTTTCCAGCGCCACTAATGCGACAGGACGCAAATTTTTCTTCGCTGTTTTTTCATCAAGCTCAATATTATCTTCGTAGAAAAGACGGGAATTTTCCACCATTTCAACCAATGTTTTCACGCGCTCGCGCTGCACTGCTACGAGAGTTTCCAGCTCAGGCCCTTGATTTAAATCTAAATTGCGAGATTCAGCCATCTCTTTAAAATCTTCAATAATTCGAGCTAATGGCAAAGCTTTTAAATAATGCTGGTTAAGCCATAATAATTTTTCAGTATTAAAAGTCGATGCGGCTTTATTAATATCCTTTGCATCAAATAACTCGATTAGCTCATCCATCGAAAAAATTTCCTGATCACCATGAGACCAGCCTAAGCGAACCAAATAATTAATCACCGCCTCCGGCAAGAAACCATCTGCTTTATATTGCATAACACCGACTGCACCATGACGCTTAGATAAACGTTTGCCATCTTCACCTAAAATCATCGGCACATGACCAAACTCAGGGACATTCGCACCCAAAGCATGAAAAATATTAATCTGCCGCGGTGTATTATTAATATGGTCATCACCACGAATCACATGGGTCATTTTCATATCCATATCATCAACAACCACGGTAAAATTATACGTCGGCGTGCCATCAGTCCGTGCAATAATCAAATCATCAAGCTCACCATTACTGACCTCGATTGGACCACGAACAAAATCATTAAAAAGCACAGAGCCTTCTTGAGGATTTTTAAAGCGAATAACATACGGCCCTTCTTTTTCATCAGCTAAATTACGACAGCAACCATCATAACGAGGCTTTTGTTTATTCGCCATCTGCTCTTCGCGCAATGCCTCTAGGCGCTCTTTCGAACAATAACACTTATACGCCTTATTTTCGGCCAATAATTGACTAATTAATTCACGATAACGGTCCATGCGTTGCATCTGAAAAAAAGGACCTTCATCCCAGTTCAAGCCTAACCAATTCATCCCGTCTAAGATCGCATCAACCGACTCCTGGCTAGAACGCTCTAAATCGGTATCTTCAATGCGCAGAATAAAACGCCCACCGAGCTTTTTTGCATATAACCATGAATACAGTGCGGTACGCGCACCGCCGATGTGTAAATAGCCTGTTGGACTTGGTGCAAAACGTGTGCGAACCTGACTCATACTTAACCTAACTATCTTTAATTTAAAAAAATAACTCTCAAAATAACAAGTGACCTATTCTAACAAGCCCCTGGTTATTCCCCAACTTTTTTATTTAACCTTGACTAAAATATTTTGCTAAATACTCTTCAAAAGGAATTTGCTCAGCACTTTCTATCGTTTCAAATTCAAGCAAAGATCGCTGCGCTTCCTCAGAAAATTTCTGGAAATACGCCTCATTTTTCTGCTGGCTTTGCCAATAATCCCGCTGCTCTTTCGCATAGATCAACATATATTCCGTGTAGTTTTTTTCCCGATGCTAAAAATTCATTCATAATTTTCGCCGATGGCGTTAATGTCACATCAGTGAGTTTCTTGCGATTCTTTTCTATAGTACTTAAATAACGAGTTCCCTCACTTTCAGCATCTAAACACTCAGCTAAAGGCATTAAAGCATCACAAATTTTCTCCCCAGCCTCTTGCAACTGAACAGATTTCCCTTGAATAGTCAGCATAAAGTTCGGTTTACGACCATATTCAGCGACTTGTTGTAAGCGCCGCTCCGCGCAGGCCAATTCTTCAGTATTTAATTCTGGACTCTCTACTAATAAGCAAAATAATAGAAATAAATCAACAAATTCAAGTTCACCTTGCTCAAAACCCAAGGGCTCCGTCGGATTTAAATCCAGTGCCCGCAACTCGATATAATTCACCCCTTTTTCTAACAAGCTCGCCACAGGACGCTTACAACGTTCGGCCGGTTGCTTAGGTCGCATCGTACTATAATATTCGTTTTCAATTTGCAGCAATGCATCATTCAATTGGATATAATTATGATCATTGCTTTTTACACCGAGCTTAGAAAAAGGCGCATAGGGTGTTTTCGTCGCTTGCAAGATACTTTTAGCATACTCTCCCACGCTATTGTAAGAAATATCCATTAAGTCTTTACCTTTATTTTGGTAACCCAAACGACTTAAGCGCAAAGACGTCGAGTATTTCCCAACAAAGTCTCTACCGTGTTTTTGCAAAAAATCAAACGATTCACTAACAGAAGATCCACTTGCAATCGGCGATGCCCCAAATAAATAAGGCAATAACCAACTATAGCGAAAGAAGTTACGCACGAGCCCCATATAACGTTGGTCACTATAATCCTCAAAGGATAAACTAGCACCATCATAACGCCATAGCTTTTCTAGCAATGACTTAGAAAAAGAAATATTATAGTGTATCCCGGCAATCATCTGCATAATCTTGCCATAACGTTGTGCCAAGCCGTGGCGATAAACTTGTTTCATTCTACCCGAATTATTTTTACCATAATAAGCTAAGCGAATATCACTTTCACTCAACTCACCTGGCATACTCGCAGGCCAGAAAAGTTCATTGTTTAAATGAGTCGAGCAATACTGAGTCACAGCAGCAACATCTTGTTTAAGGGATTCAAGACGATCAACAACAGGTGTCACAATCTCAACTAAACTTTCCGAAAAGTCCGTTGTTATCCACGGATTGGTCAAGGCTGCACCTAAAGATTTTGGATGGTCGGTTAATGCAATATGGCCCGCTGCATCAACTCGCATATTTTCTTTCTCTAAACCACGATAAATCGGGCCAAGCGTTTTCAAATCAGCATCATGGATCACTTGCACTATCTTTTTATACACTGAAAAATACCCTTAGCTTTATACAGAACATAATCGTTTGCTCATAACCGCCTAGCATAACAAAGATACTGGAAAGAACAAAAGCAAAACCATTGGGCTAAATTATGATTTATTCACCCAACGAGATTGATAATAATGATGAACAAAATAAGAGGACGCAATCCCTACCCAAGCACCTAACCATACATCGGCCAGGTAGTGATCCAAGTAAATTAAACGACTTAACATAACGATAACACCAACCACAAGCACCGGAAAAAAAGCACGGCGACAATACCAAACAAAAGGCATTAAACCTGCAAAAACAGCCAAAGTGTGACCAGAAGGCGTAGAATTTAAATCATGTTTCATAGAAAAGAAATGAAAGCCATACAGATGATGCTGGAAAAATTCTATGGGTCGATAGCGAGCTAAGCCATATTTTAATAAAGCACCAATAACAGCCGCTATAACAATACTCAGCGCTATTTCACGCAAACAGTCGCGCAGTCGAATAAAGCGCTTTGGTAAAAAAAACTGTCCAATAGCCACAATGACAGCAAAGATCAACCAATGCGCCGGGCTTAGAGCATGACTAATTACGCCTGCTAAATGATAAAAGTTTTGAGTATGTGCTTTAAAAAAGAGCAATACGGGTAAATCCAGCCAAAAATAACTCGCTCCATAAACAAACAGAATAAAAATCGCAAGTAGACTTAAACGACACTTTGTTAGTCGCATGATGATATTTCCCCACAAAAAACAACGCCCCGATAAATCAGGGCGCTTTAAGGTAAAAAAATGATTACTGGACGTCAGTATTCACTTTGTTTTCAGAAGCAATCACGTTTGTTTCGACCTGATGAATCTGTTCGATCACTGCCGAAACTTGAGCTCCTTTCATCTTTTCTTGCCACTGCAAAGGCGAGCGCCCTTGATGAAGTTGCTCTGAAGCTGCCATTGTGGCATGACCCTCACCAGAGGCCACCGTTTCAACTTGTTGAATGCTCGCGATGGAAGATGCTTGCGATGCTGCCGAACGCCAAGGCTCTAAACGGCGATCACCCGCATTTCTGTGGTACGGATGCGTCATCGTCACATCCACAACCCGCTCACTTTCACTGTCATCAGATTTAGTTTCCACTTGAGACTTCACCGGAGTAAATTCAGGACGCTGCGCACGAACAATTTCCTCCATCACCGGAGCTTTTTCAATGATTGCATCAACGACTTTAACTGATGCTTGTTCAGCTTGTTGTTTTTCAACAACAACTGATGAAGATAAAGATGCTTTCTCTGCAGTCGCAACCACTTTAGGCTCAGCAATCGGCAATGAAGCCTTCTCAACCGGTGCTTTAGTAGCTTGAGCCGCCGCTTTCACCTCTGCAACATCCACCATATTATTAGTCGCTTGTGACTTTTTCTTCGCTTCGTTGCTAGATGCCATCTTTGCAGGCTTGCACTGTTGAGGTGACTCTGTTGACGCAGCATGCATTTGCCTTGGGGCTGTTGCTTTATTTGCTGAAGCCGATTTCCTGCGCGCCTCAGATTTATTACTGCGACGCTCCTGCTGTTCTGCCTGTGACGAGGCACCCGCCTTATTGCTCTCATTACGACGTTGGCGGTTTGCACTCTGTCCTTTTGTCGGTGCTGCAGCAAGTTGAGCTGAGCCCTGGCTGCTGCGTCGGCCTTGCTGCTGAGAACCACCTTGGCGGCGACGGTCACGATGGCTGCTGTCCTGAGAGGAAACACTTGATTTCACTGGGCGAATGGGCTCAACTGTGCTCGCCGACTCTTGCGCTGCAGTGCTATTACTGCTTCCTGACAAATACTGCCAAAGCTTATTCAATAAACCACGCTTCGGTGACGTGCCATAGCTCAAATCTTTAACAACAGGCTCTTCGTACTTAACCGCTGCTTTCGTCAATGCCTCAGTCGCTTGCACTTGACTGACCAAGTTATAACTTGCCGCATCATCTCGAGTTTGATCCGACACTCTCATCACCTGATAGTGTGGAGTCTCCAAATTAATGTTTGGAATCAGCAATAAAGTCACGCGATGGCGTTTTTCGATCTGTGCGAGTATGCTACGCTTCTCATTCAATAAGAAAGTTGCAACCTCTACAGGAAGCTGAGCTTGGATCTGACCTTGATGGCCTTTCATCGCTTCTTCTTCGAGTAAGCGCATAACAGCAAGCGCTAAGGACTCTATCCCACGAATGTAACCATGACCACTACAGCGTGGACACACGTGCTGGCTGGACTCTCCGAGGGCAGGACGCAACCGCTGTCTAGACATTTCCAATAGGCCGAAACGTGAAATCCGCCCCGTTTGCACACGCGCCCGGTCCATTTTTAAGGCATCGCGCAAACGATTTTCAACATCGCGCTGATGACGAGGCTGCACCATATCGATAAAATCAATCACCACCAAGCCACCCAGGTCGCGCAAACGCAATTGACGCGCAGTTTCTTCAGCAGCTTCCAAATTAGTGTTAAAAGCAGTCTCTTCAATATCACCGCCCTTGGTTGCGCGAGCTGAGTTAATATCAATAGAAATCATCGCTTCAGTATGATCGATAACGATCGCACCACCAGAAGGTAGACGCACTTCACGCTCAAAGGCACTTTCAATCTGCCCTTCGATGTTAAAGCGACTAAACAAAGGCACAGGGTCTTGATAATGCTTCAAACGATTTAGATAATCAGGGCGTAATTGCTTTAAATGGTGAGCGATACGATCATAGACACTACGATCATCAACAACAATCTCATTGACCCCAGGGCGCAAGTAATCACGGATTGCTCGCAATACCACATCGCTCTCACGGTAAATCAACGATGGTGCCGCTGTCCGTGCAAACGCTGCACGAATCGCCTGCCATTGTTTTTGCAAAATTGTCAAATCCCATTGAATTTCTTCAAAATTTTTGCCAATTCCAGCAGTACGGATAATCAGCCCCATATCTTTGGGAACATTCAACTTTTCTAAAATTTGCTTGAGTTCTTCGCGTTCATCCCCATCAATACGGCGAGAAATCCCACCGGCTCGAGGGTTATTCGGCATCAAAACTAAATAACAACCCGCTAAAGTAATATAAGTGCTGAGTGCCGCACCTTTGGTGCCACGCTCCTCTTTGTCAATTTGAACAAGGACTTCCTGGCCTTCATGCACAGCATCACGGATATGAACACGTCCACGCTTATCTGTGCTTGCCGAGGCTTGGTAGTACTCGGGGGCAATTTCTTTTAAGGGCAAAAAACCATGGCGGTCAGCCCCATAGTCCACAAATGCAGCTTCTAGACTTGGCTCGATACGGGTTACTCGTCCCTTGTATACGCTTGCTTTCTTTTGCTCGTATCCTGCTGTTTCGATATCTAAGTCGTACAGATGCTGCCCATCGACCATTGCAACCCGCAACTCTTCTGGTTGCGAAGCATTAATGAGCATTCTTTTCATAATTTAATTTTATATCCTCTAAAACTCTTTTAACTCTAAATAACAAGTGCCAAATAGTGACTAGCAAAGTTCATTCCTGTTAAAGCGACTCATCCTTGCCACTTCATATCTATAAGCATTGCTACCTGCGCTTAATATCTCGCTACCAACTTCACAAACTACTGGCGATTTTGAGTGCTATCTCACTGAAGTATATTAATTTAATCAAAATTTCCTCAGCTCTATTCAATAACACACGGTGAAATACCTTAACATTCTAAGGCTCACGACAAACTGTAGTGTCCAACGACACAGCGACTATATTGAAGCGTTAGCCGTTGGCAACAAGGCACTCAAACACATAACGCCCCGAGCACCAAGCTGGTATACTAGCATAAATTATGACTGAATTATATGATTAACTTTGAGCACAACAAGCATGAATACAGCTGTTTTTATTGAAATAGATGCCGACCAAGCCGGTCGCCGTATCGACAATTTTTTAATCCTCCAACTCAAGGGCGTCCCCAAAACACATGTCTATCGCATCCTTAGAAAAGGTGAGGTGCGTGTCAACAAAAAGCGTATTAAGGCACATTATCGCCTAGAAGTGGGTGACGTGGTTCGCATCCCCCCTATTCGCATCGCCGAGCGCGCACCAGAACAAAAATTAAATACCAAATCAATCAGCTACTTAGAAAACAACATCCTGTTTGAAGACGAGGAACTTCTCATTATCAACAAGCCCAGTAAAGTCCCTGTGCATGGCGGCAGCGGTCTAAGCTACGGCGTCATCGAGGCATTTCGACAATTGCGCCCTAATGCCCACTTCCTCGAACTCGTTCACCGCCTTGACCGAGAAACTTCAGGTTGCTTAATTATTGCTAAAAAGCGCCGCGCCCTCAAAGCGCTACATGAGCAATTCCAGAAGAATCAAGTGTCAAAAAATTATCATGCGCTCGTGCATGGTCACTGGCCCCGTCGTTGTCAGCAGGTTGATTTGCCATTAAAAAAATATACTCGCCACTCAGGTGAGCGCATTGTTCGAGTCCACCAAGAAGAAGGTAAAGCGTCTACAACCTATTTCAAATGCTTAGAATGCTTTAAACAAGCCAGTTTGATCGAAGCACGGCCAAAAACAGGTCGAACTCACCAAATCCGCGTCCACACCCAATCTCAAGGTCATGGCATCTTAGGCGATGATAAATATACTGCTCATCAAGAAAATTTATGGGCAAAACAAAATTTAGGCCTTAACCGGTTATTTTTACATGCAATATCCATACAGTTCTCTCATCCAGTAAATCAAAAAAAACTCACTATTACAGCACCCTACCCTAAAGAACTCGATAGCTGCATCAAAAAACTACAAAAGCATTAACTCCAAACTCACTTTAGTCGGATCTTGCACTATTCAACTATAATGAGGTAACAGCTTGTAATTTCGCCTAAACCTTACAAGGGGGGAGAGAAGTGGACAAAACGTACACCGTACTTACCGTCGACGACTCAAACACTATACACGGGATTGCTAAAAAACCTCCTTGATGGGTCAGAGTTCGATGTTATTGATGTCGCCCATAATGGCAATGACGGGTTTGAGAAATACAAAACCCTGCGACCCAACTTTGTCCTGATGGACATTGTCATGCCAGAGCTAGATGGCATGACATCTCTCAAAAAAATCATCGAGTTTGATCCCGAAGCTCAGGTTGTTATGGCGACTTCTATGGGCCAAGAAGATGTAGTCGAAGAAGCTATCTCTATCGGCGCCAAAGGTTATTTACTCAAGCCTTACGACAAAGAAAGTGTCTTAGTTGTCCTTAGAACTTTGACAAAACTATAGCGCAGGGGAGATATCATGGCTGCAAACTTCTTTGGACAATGGTTACTCGAAAGAGGCTTAATAGGTCCTGAAGCCCTCATTGACGCTATAGAACACCAAAAAAAGCATAATGTGTCTCTGGGCGAAGTCGCAATAGAGAAAGGGTGGCTCACCGAAAACCAAGTGACTTCTATTAATGCGGAACAACAAAGAAGTGACCGCAAATTCGGTGAAATTGCAGCAGACCTAAAGTTAATTACCGATGAACAAGTAGGTGAACTGCTAAGCACACAAAAAGAGCGTCGTATTTTCTTTGGTGAAGCCTTGTTAACCCTGGGGCACATCGAAAAAGATATCCTCGACAGGGAAATACAAGCCCACAAAAAGGCTCAAGAGGAACATGAAGAGCTCTTAAAAGCAGATCTAGATAACATTCCAGAAGCTCTTGTGGTCAAAGCGATGCTAGATCATACGCTGAAAATGTTTTTACGCATCGCCCGTGAGGTGGTAAAAATTACTGATGTTGGCACAGAAGCCAAAGAAATTTCAGGGAATCACTACACCTTTGCCCAAGAAATCACTGGAGAGAAAAATTTCTATTACACCCTGACGATGCCTGAAGAGCTTGTCGTCAATGTTGCCAGTAAATTGCTCATGGATGAAAACCATCGAGAAATAACACCACTAAGCATCGATGCGGCTTCTGAATACGTCAATATTGTTATCGGTCACGGTTGTGGAAAGCTGGGAACACTCGACTGCATGGTCCACGCTAAGCCGCCCTTTTCATATCGAAAATCAGAAGAGAAAGGGCCTGAATGTGCCCACCAAGTCACCGTTGAGCTCGCATCTGCCCACGGCGACTTAATGGTTGAGTTCCTATTTAAGAACTAGTTGTCATTTGACGGCGTGGCCCACGACCTGTTGCCATAGAATTCTTCGAGTGCGAACCACTTCTGCCTGTTTCCTTTTGAATTCGCATTAGCTCTTCGCGATAAAATTTAAGCTCACGCTCAGACTCTTGCTTTGCTTCACGGGCATGAGCTTTGAGCTGATTAATCGTCTGATCAGAAGCCATACGCAAATCCAAAATCCGCTGACCCACTTGCTCTTTGATCACATTCACATACTCTTTAGCTTCTCGCGCTAACATTTCAAAAGCTTGACGGCGAATGCGCTCTTTATTAACTGCAGAATTTAAGCGACGAAACTGAATTTTCAGTGCTTCATGTTCGCGCCTTAACGCTTCTAGTTCAGAATCCGTTTCAACCGGCCTAAATTGCTCATTTGTAACCGCAGGCAATTCATATTCTTCTTCGCTAAAACACAACTGCAACTCTTCATCGATAGAAATTGCAGACTCGACCGCTGCAGCTTCCACTGGAGCTACGACTGACGCTTGCTCTTCTACAGATGCTGCGGGTACTGCAACTTCTTTTTTAGCAGTACTTTCTTCGGTTTCTACCTTTTGCGGCTCAGCCAGTTGACCTTCTTGCACTTGACGCTTCCAGTCTTTTAGATAACGACTGATCGTCGTGCTACTCCCCCGCCCTCCTAATGCTTCACGGACACGGTTAATCGTTGGTTTTTCACCGGCCGCTAAAACACGATTAGCAGCTTCTGTTATTTCATCATATGTTAAACCCGGACGAGGCATAAAATACCTAACTCCCTTAAACAAAAAAAGAAGAATATTGCACTATTTTAAAACGTTAGTGTAATAAGAAAACGTGCGTTACCGCCCCACGAGCGCTATCTGCGCACAAAAATACGCTTCCATTATACTAAGAAGCCCCTGCATGTCAAAGTAAAACTCACGAAAAGCAAAGGCGCGAGAAATGGAAAAGTAATTAATCTTGTTGGTAATTTTTATATTGCTGAATGCCTTGAACATCTTTATTTTTCTGCAATGGTGATTTTTTCGCTATTTCGCCAGGACAATCAGACATTGCAGACTGTTTTTTAGACATTAATTGAAGCAATTCGGCTTCTGTATCCGTTAAATCGAACCCTTCAATCAGCTCTTTCTTTCCCATACCCAATGCAGCGAGCTTTGAAGCCTGTTGATATAAATTTTCTTCTCGCTCTGGAAAAGCATCTTGGTTTAACTCTTGATATAAGTCTCGCCCCAAATAGCGCTCCAACAAAGCTAAGCGTTGCCCAACACCAATGCTACTGCTCATAAAAACATGACAGTGCGCGCTCAGCTCATTGAGCTGCCGACGATAACGCTTAATACAGCGCCAAAAATAATACAAAAAACCACACAATAGTAAAAGAGTGACTAAAAAACTTCCATGAACAATAAAATCCATCATTAATCATATACTCAAAAATGATTCACGAAACATTTGCTCCTGCATTCGCACTATTCATCTCTTCCCACTCTTCATCGCTGAGCAATTTATTCAAATCAACCAAGATGAGCAATTCATCTTCTCGGTTCGAAACCCCTTGAATAAACTTCGCACTTTCCTCATTACCTACACTCGGTGCCGTTTCTATCTCAGAAGCTCTCAGATAAACCACCTCTGCCACACTATCCACTAAGATACCAATCACTTGTTTCTCAGCTTCAATAATCACAATTCGCGTATTATCTGTTGTTTCTTGCGATTCCAAACCAAACCGTTTACGTGTATCAATCACCGTCACAACGTTTCCGCGTAAATTAATGATGCCAATCACATAACCGGGTGCTCCTGGCACTGGTGCAATCTCTGTATAGCGCAAGACTTCTTGGACCTGCATCACATTAATGCCATAGGTTTCTTCTGCTAATCGGAAGGTAACCCATTGCAATACAGGATCTTTGTCCTCTTTTGCCCCATCAAATGGATCTTTTTCTGAAGCGCTATCACTCATATCTAGCCCTCTTTATCTACCCACTCCCTATCCCTTAAATTGTAGTCTACTTTACCGGCAAACCTCAGGACTGAGAGTTTAAAAATTTCACAAAATGCTCGGGATCAACTAATCCGCACATTTTTTCAACAACAACACCAGCTAGCCAGGGTCGTTTGGGGTCTTTATTATGCCAATTCACGTCACTATCTTTTAAAAAATTCTGAAAAACCCAGGTCATCACAAGCAATCCCCCACGTACTTCCCTCAAGTTCTAAAACAAATTCATGCTGTAGATCTGCCGCCTTCGCACATTCTGCCGTTTCGGGCAATAACCAGTGAGCCGCATCAATAACACTAATGCTCTTATCAACCGGTTTCATAATGCCAATAAGCCAATCTGCTTGACCGAAAAATTGTTTTTATCTTTTGCTCTTGTAGTGCATACACCTGACTTAACCCCTCAAGAGGGACAATCAATTGCAGCCCCTGCACCACAAACGACACACATTGAAATTCTTGCCTTGCCCAAGCAGGGACTCCTGAGTCGCATTCAGCTTCAGCAATTTTCTCAGTCTCAAGCAGATCATCTGGAGCAATAAACTCAGCCGGATCATCAATAATAACAGTTTCGATTTCTTCCAAAATCGCAGGTTTGGGTTCAGCAATAATACGCGCTTCAATTTCAGAAATCTCAATTTCTTCGATTCTGTCATCTATTTCTTGAATATCTGGCAACGGCGTTACAATAGCGGGCTCAACAACAACCCCAACTGCTTCATTCTCAAAAACAGGTGCGATATGTCTTGCGTTTGTGTTTACCGATTTTTTTTCCAACTCCAGAGTACTTTTATCTTCTTCTGACACAGCATTCACACCTAACAAGGCATCGAAATAACCGCTAAGGGCTTGCTCTTCTTCTAGGATATCAATATCTGTAGTCTCATCATCCATCATATTAATACCCCAGGCTCTCTCCTTGATAAGTCTTCAACTTCACTATCCAGCAAATACGTTAAAAATTGCTGATACACATACAGGCCTCGACTTTGCGGGTAGATTAATGAGATAGGCACACCCATTTGACTTGCCTCTCTTAGCTTAGTATCTACAGGAACAGGTAATCTCCATAGCCACTTTTTATATTTTTCTTCAAGAATTTTTAAACTACCTTGAGCTGCTGAAGTACGCCGATCATACATCGTCGGTAATATGACCGTAGAAAAGTTAAAGCTTTTTGTTTTTTTTCACCATCGTTAAAGTATCGATCATTCTTTCTAAGCCTTTTAGCGCAAGAAATTCTGTTTGGGCTGGAATAATAACCTTTTCACAAGCGGCTAACGCATTAATCATCAGCACACCCAAAATAGGTGGGCAATCAATAATGACATAATCATAGCGGGCACGAAGTTTTTTCAGCGCCTTGGCCACCAGCAGCCCCATACCTTCTTTCGTTCCTAATTGACGATCCAGTGTTGCCAAAGTGATTGATGCCGGAATCAACCAGAGGCCGGCAAAATTTGTCCTTTTAATGATTTGATCACCGATCACCGCAGACATGTGCCCCTGCTGCAAAAAGAGTTCATATGCCCCTTTTTCGATTTTATCAGGACTATATCCCAAATAACTTGTTAATGAGCCGTGAGGATCCAAGTCTAATAACAATACCCGCTTACCTTGGCTCGCTAAAATCCCACCCAAAGTCACAGCAGTCGTCGTTTTACCCACACCTCCTTTTTGATTTGCAACGGTCCAAATTTGCATAGACACCTCATCGAGCGTTCACTAATTACCATTAGTTTTAGGCAACTTGCATGCCAATGATTTAAATTTCAACACCGTAAAGTTTGTTTTTTTGCCATTTTAACGCATTAATTAAAGTACCAGGACAATAAAAATTATTTAACAAAATAAAATCGATAAAAAAATTCACTATAAAGTTGCAGCATTGGCATCAATTTTGCAACAAGGTTCTTAAGCAAAAGGAGGTGCATCATGAAGCAGCAAAGCCCAACAATGGACGAACTCTATCGCCACTGCTGTACTCTACTAAAACAAATCGAAAAGAAGCAACAACTGGAAGACTACACTGGAGTTAGATTACTAGGACTCGCCCTCGATGCGGTCTCTGAAAAATTAGACGAAGAAAGTAGTGAATATCATTAGCGATTTTCAAAGCACACTCTAAAGGCGGGCTCTCCCGCCATTTTTTTGTCGCTTAGAAAAAAGTGTCAATCCTTTGACTGTATCGCTTAAGATTTAATCCAAATTTTTACAATTTATTTGCCGTATTTCTTTTTAACAATTTTCATATAACGGCGTTTGCGATTAATTTGCCGCTCAGTCAGCTCATTTTTTTTACCTGCAAACGGATTTTCTCCCGTCTTAAATTCAAGGCGAATCGGTGTTCCCATCAACTTAATTTCCTTTCTAAACTGATGAATCAAATAACGACGATAAGCCTCTGGCACACTAGCGGTTTGATTGCCATGAATAACAATCACCGGCGGATTATGACCGCCACAATGGGCAAAACGCAACTTAATACGGCGACCTCTTATGAGCGGCGGCGTATGCATTTGAGTTGCTCTTTGCAAAATTTGCGTCAGTTGATTCGTCGATAATGCTCGAGTCGCTGAATCATAAGCCTCATCAATCGAGCCAAACAAATCGCCCACTGCCGTTCCATGCAAGGCTGAAATAAAGTGAATGCGCACATAGTCGGTAAACGTTAATTTACGAGATAATTCTGTTTTAATATAATCACGCACCTGAGACTCTAAGCCATCCCATTTATTCACCGCAACGACAATCGATTTTCCAGCTTCAGCCGCGAAACCTAATAGACTTAAATCCTGATCAACAATGCCCGCTTGCGCATCAAACATCATCACGACAACATTCGCCGCTTCTATCGCCTGCAATGTTTTAATGATTGAAAATTTTTCAACAACATCTTTAACATTTTTACGGCGACGCACCCCGGCCGTATCGATTAGGGTATAATCTTTGCCATTTTTTTGCATGGGAATAAAAATGCTGTCGCGTGTTGTCCCCGGTTCATCGAAAGCGACCACACGCTCTTCGCCTAAAAGCCGATTCGTAAGAGTTGACTTGCCGACATTCGGTCGGCCGACTAAAGCGATTTTCACCCCTTGCGCTTTTTCTTCCTCTTCAGAAGGCTGCACATCAAAATTTTCTAAAGTCGACTCAATTAAACTTAAAACGCCTCGACCATGTGAAGCTGCAATAGAATACAAATCTGCAAAACCTAAGGCATAGAATTCAGCGCTAGCAACACTTGCATCAATTCCATCTGTTTTATTGACAACTAAATAGACTTTTTTATGAATCTCTCGCAACTTTTGAGCAATTTCTTCATCAACTCCGGTCATGCCTACACGACCATCGACAAGAAACAACACGACATCCGCTTCAAGGGCAGCTTGCCAAGACTGTGTCAACATCTTCTGGTCGATGCTGCCATCGTGCTCACCTACACCTCCAGTATCAATAACAATAAAGGGCTTTTGCCCTAGGCGACCTTCACCATACTGGCGATCACGCGTCACTCCAGGCTGATCGTGAACCAAAGCATCTCGACTTTTTGTCAGACGATTAAACAGCGTTGATTTGCCCACATTAGGACGACCGACAAGTGCCACAACAGGCAACATAATAAAACCTCTTCATCTAAAAATACAGACGACTGACAACGTCAGCCGTACTTTATACATTTTACACACTTTCTCTCTAATTGTGGCTAAACCTTTGAGCCTCGAACCGCGACCAAACGTCCTGAGGCATCCATCACATAAGCGGTTTGTCCATCAACAACCGGCTGGCCAACGATCGCACGCGGCCCCACACTCATGCGTCCGAGCAACTTGCCTGTTTTCAATGAGAACCAATGCACAAAACCTTTATAATCACCCACAACGACATAATCACCCACTAAAGCTGGTGCTGTCGGGTGACGGCCTAATAAACTCGAATCAATCCAAACCGTTTTTCCTGTTTCGCGATTTAATGCCCATAGCGCCCCATTATTCGCTGTAATAATAACCTTGTCTTTACTCACCGCTAGACCACTGAATGAACCAGTTTTATGCTCCCAAAGCATTCTACCCGACTGTAGACTCACCGCAGCAGTGCGATTTTTCACACTGGAAACATAGACAGCTCCATCTTTCACCACCGGCGTTGCATCAACATCAACAATTTGCGCAACTTCAGATGCACCACTGGAGACAGCCACTTGGTATTGCCAGAGCAGATCACCAGTTTTACGGCCCAAAGCGACAACCTGACCATTATTATTACCAATAATAACTTGTTGACCAGAAATCACCGGCATGCTAGAGCGTTCCATCGTCATCGGTGGATTAAGTAAGGGGTCATAACGCCAAAGTTGCTGCCCATTTGTAGCACTCAGCGCAATCACAGCCCCCGCTTTTGTATGAATGACAACAATACCTTTTGCCGCAGCAGGCGCTGCAATCACCAAAGTATCTAGTGGTTTTTTCCACTCGGTTTTGCCCGTTTGCTTGTTGAGCGCTAACACAGTCCCTTCAGCGGTGACAACATAGACATATTCAGGGCCTGCAACTGGAGAGGCTGTGAGCAACTGATTCACGTTAGCCTTCCAATTAACTTTCCCCTGTAAGCTTAAAGACTCGACTAAACCTTTATAGTCCACTGCATATAAGTTCTTACCATCACGCGTCACATTCAGGTGCCAATTTTCTGCAGCCTGATATTGCCAATACCCCTCATCACCAAAGCTCAACACCGCTTTCGATGCAGAGCCGCTCCCTGCACCGACTTGGGTTTTCCAGCTTTCTAATACGGCCACTTGCGGTTTAAAAATCTTCAAAGGCGCAGGAGCAATTGTATTATCTTTATAACTACTACACCCCGCTAGAGCAACAGCCAATAACCCAATTCCAGTCACCGCTAGTTTTTTCCAGTTATTCACTCATATCTCCCAATTATTTTTTTACTTCAGCATGAGTCTGTACAGGCAAGTTATTCATTTTCATCTGTACAATCGACTGCAAAGTTGCATCGCTGACCAATAACTTTTCAGCTTTTTGATAATAGTCTCTCGCTTGACTAATCTCACCTTTCGCCTGATAAGCTTCAGCAAGGACATAATCATACATACCCTGATATTGCTTGCTTTCAGGCGCTTTGGTTAATAGCTCAATGGCTTGTTGGTACTGCTTTTCAGCAATAAGCACTCTGGCCAAGCGTACGGAAACAAGACCCGTTAATGCTGTTGTTTTATTTTCTTTTAAAGCCCACTCTAAAGCCGCTCGCGCTTTAGGCAGTTCATTTTGCTGCACATACGCCTTAGCCATAAACAAAGAAGCAAGCGTTGCGTACGGAGTTTTTGGATACTCATTGCGTAAGGCTGTCGCAGCCGTAACTATCGCTGCCGATTGGTTTGCAGCTACTTGTTTGAGTAAGTGTTCATATTGCGCAGAAGCTGCGGCACGATGGTTATTCTCTCGATACACAGAATACTGCCAACCCGCCACAGCAATGAGTGCAACAATAATAATCACAACAACAAACGCGATAATTCGCTGGGTTATTTTTTTGCTGTGATCAGACCGTTGAACGTCAATTTGTGCGTCCATCCATTACACCTCTTTTAGTATTGTTTCTATCATTGTAACAAGCTCACGCTGGGCACAGGATATTTGCTCACGCTGTTCGCGTAAAAATTTAATCGTCACGGTCTCTTTAGCCAGTTCATCTTCACCAATCACTAACGCTAATTTCGCCATCGACTTATCTGCTTTTTTAAACTGGCTTTTAAAACTACCCACATCACAATGGCTTAAAATCCGCAGACCTGGAAACGCACGACGTAACTGCTCTGCGATAACAACCGCTTGTGTTGTCTCTTCTGCTCCTGTCGCTATGCAATAAATATGGGGCTGATTCTCTAGCCCGGTTTTTTGACCTAAGGTCTCAATAAGTAATAATAAACGCTCAATACCCAAGCCAAAGCCAACGGCTGGCGTCGTTTTACCACCAAACTGTTCAACTAAGCCATCATAACGGCCACCTGCACATATCGCCGCTTGTGAGCCTAAACGGTCAGTCATCCATTCAAATACAGTGCGAGAATAATAGTCCAACCCACGCACTAAGCGAGGGTTTACCCGATAAGATAGACCCGCTGCGCTAAGCAATGTTTTTAAACGCTCAAAGTGCGCGAGCGACTCTTCTGTTAAATAATCGAGTAAACTTGGTGCTGACTCTATCATCTCCTGCATTGCAGGGTTCTTGCTGTCCAAAATTCTCAAAGGGTTCTTTTCTAGGCGGCGCACACTATCTTCATCTAAAACCGCTTTATTATCTTGCAGGTAAGCAATTAAAGCAGTGCGATGAGCAAGGCGTTCTTCAATGGTACCTAACGAGTTAATATGCAAAGTCACATGATCAAATACACCGACACGTTTAAACAAATTGGCACTTAGAAAGATAATTTCAGCATCTAGTTCTGCTTGATGATAACCAAAGACTTCCACACCAAACTGATGGAATTGGCGATAGCGCCCCTTTTGTGGCCGCTCATAACGGAACATTGGCCCCAAATAGTATAACTTTTGCTGTTGATTATGCAGCAAACCATGCTGCATCGCCGCGCGAACACAGCTTGCTGTTCCTTCCGGCCTTAAAGTGACACTTTCGCCACTTTTATCTTCAAAGCTATACATCTCTTTTTCAACAACATCAGTCGCTTCACCAATGCCGCGGACAAAAAGCTCAGTTTTCTCAGCAATAGGGAAACGAATTTCTTGGTATCCATAAGCAGCCATAACGTCTCGTGCAATTGCCTCAAACCATTGCCAGTAGGCCGACTCTGTCGGCAGGATATCATTCATCCCACGAATTGCTTGAATACCTTTAGCCATTGTTTACCCCGAAAATTTTTTACTGCTCGCTATAATAACAAAGAAAGTGAGTTAAAGGCTAACATTATCAACCACTCAGTCGAACTCAAGCGCATATCCAGCTTGCTGCCAGGCTTTAAAGCCACCGATCATCGACTCAACATGCTGATACCCCATACGCTGTAAATTTTCCGCAGCGAGTGCCGAGCGATAACCACCGCCACAATACAAAACAATATGAGTGCTAGCATCAGGGATTAACTTTTCTATATCACGCTCAATGATCCCTTTTCCTAATACTTGCGCGCCTTTAGCCTTACCGGCGCGAACTTCATCTTGCTCACGCACATCTACCAATTTAAAATCGCGCTGCTCATCAATATAGCCTTGCACTTTTTCAATAGAAACTTCACAAATAGAACCCCGCACTTGCTCGACGAGTGCTAAAAATGCTGAAGAATGTTTCATAATTAGATTACCTTTAATATCAATCATTAGTTAAGACTGATCTGTACCTTGTGACTGTGGTGGGACTTTCAATATTTTATATTGCGCGGCCATTGCCTCATTGCTTTGAATGTGCTGCTCTAGTTTCATTTTTTCTGCCGCTTGTTGTTCGGCAGCACTAGGTTTAGCGAAAGGCGTCAGCTTGTTTTCTGCCTGTGAAGTGTCCGGTGCATGACTCACTTTAAGCTGGCCTACTTGTTCTTTATACCAAAAAAATGCAGCAACAATCACCGCGATTAAAATAATCAGATTAATACTCCAACGCAGCGCACGACTGCTTTTTCTAGGCGGTTTTGTTTTACGCGTCTCACTTTTAAGTAACGGAGGTGACGTTTCAATGGTCACTTCTTCACAAACGGCCGAAATCCCTGCTTGAGATTGACTATTCTTCTTTTTCTTATCACTTGAATCCGATGGAGACAATTTACTGTCGGTTTTACTCGCAGATAAAGAAATTTTTGGAGTTGCTATTGATTGATTCGATGTTAAAGACGACGGTGCTCGCGCAGTGATTCGATTCAGCTCTTTTTTCACCTTTTTTTTGGTAGTGATGACAGGTTCTGGTGGCTTTGCCGTAGTTTCATTTTTCTCAACTATAGCCTCAACAGCGCCAGAAATATGTTTTACCGGCGCTGTTGATATTGGCGTTGATGAATCTATTATTTCATCAACACTCGGTGCTAAATTAATCACCCCTCCCTGATGGTAAATATCAAGCACTGCCTCTGCATCTAAATCGACGAGATTGGCATAGTCGGCTAGGTGCTGTAAAACGAAGCGTTCAGGCACATTCAACTTGTTAAAATCGTTATGCTCAAAAAGAGTTAACACTTGCGGCTGTACATGTAACTGTCGCGCCACTTGCTCACGCGTTAAGTTTTTATTACGTCGTGCTCGCTGGAGTAAATCCCCTAAACTTAACTGTGTCATTTTTTTTCACTTCAGACATTCTATAAATACTACCCTGAACTCGTCTAATTACCTCGTTATAATGCTAGGATTGGTTGGACTGCACAAGCCTAGCTTGCAGTTTGTCCAATAAGCTCCGCGCATTATGATCATGAGGGCGCGCTAATAAATAACGTTTCAATAATAACAAGGTCTGTTGATCCTGTCCCTGCTTGTCTGAAATTTTAATCAACTCCCAAAGTATTCTGTCGCTGTGTGGAGAAAGCTGTAAAGCACGCCGAAAGTAATCTTCTGCGCGCTTCAAATCGCTCATTTTTACTGCACAAAGTCCCGCATTTTCATAACTTCCGGACCGATCAAGATAGTCACGTTGCTCAGCTGCCGCTAATAAATAATGAATAGACTCTTTAAGATCACCCTGTTTACATAAAAACGTACCATAATTATTCAGCACCTTCGGGTCATTCGGTGCGAGCCTTAACGCAATAAGATATTCTTGTCGTGCTTGCTGAACTTCGCCTAACTGCTCTGAATAATAAGCAAAGGCATAGTGCGCCTCAGCACTGCCAGGGTCCAGCTCAATCGCTTTATTTAATTTATAGTGCGCTCGACGCATATCACCCACCTTTAAATAAGCTAAACCCAAGCGCACATTGTAGTGTGCAGCTTGGGCTTTATTCGGTTTGACTAATTTAACGGTCTGCGACTCAGACGGGTGAAGTACGGTCGTATGTTCAGTGCAACCCGTTAAAAAACGGGTTATTGTAAAAATAAAAAATTAAAGCGAGAAAGCCTCCTGCCTTCACACAGCCTCCTGCTGTTTTGCTTGTATACGCTCACGACGACGCGTTTTATCGGCAAAATCACCAGCGAGCTGCCCACAAGCCGCATCAATATCATCACCCCGTGTTTTACGCACCGTAATAACAAAATCTCGCTCAAGTAAATAATTTTGAAAGCGCACAATGCGATTGCGGCTAGAGCGTTGATAATTCGCACCAGGAAACGGGTTAAACGGAATCAAATTAATTTTACAAGGCAAATTTTTTTGAAAACCTTTGTGAGCTGCTCTGCATGTTCCAAACTGTCATTGATTTCCTGTAACATCACATACTCAATGGTAATCTTTGCATGAGGTCGTCCATCGATATAATTTTTACATGCTTTTAATAACTCAGCAATAGGATATTTTTTATTAATAGGAACAAGTTGGTTACGTAATTCATCATTTGGCGCATGCAAGGACACCGCAAGCGCAGCATCTGTACGCTCTTTCATTTCATACAGCGCTGGCACCACACCTGATGTGCTCAGAGTCACACGACGCTTTGATAGGCCATAGGCATAATCATCCATCATTAAGCTCATCGAACTCATCACCGCTTCAAAGTTTAATAATGGCTCGCCCATGCCCATCATCACCACATTAGTTAATACTCGCTGATCCGGTGATTTCTGTACATCAACATCTTTTTCTAAGGCATGCTTGGCTACCCACACCTGGCCAATAATTTCATTAATGCTCAAATTACGGTTAAAGCCCTGGGTTGCCGTCGAGCAAAATGTACAATTCAGTGCACAGCCGACCTGTGAAGAGACACATAAGGTCCCACGTTTGCCTTCTGGAATAAATACAGTTTCGATACAATTACCTTCTGGCAACTGAATCAACCACTTACGCGTGCCATCTTCAGACACTTTATCGAATACCACTTTAGGTGCAACAATCTCAGCAACCTCATGCAAACGCTGGCGTAGTGCTTTACTCAAATCCGTCATTTCATCAAAGTTAACCACACCGCGCTGATGGATCCATTGCAGTACCTGGCGAGCACGAAATGGCTTCTCACCAATACTCTCAAAATATTGTTGTAAGCCCGTACGGTCAAAGTTTAATAAGTTTACTTTTGATGTTTCTACAGCGGTCGCTTGCATGATATCACTCTAAATATTCACAAATAAAACAAAGCCCAGAGTACCCTGGGCTCAAGACTCAAAGATTAACTCATCTTATCGAGTACGTGGACACACTTTTCCATCAAAGAAAAAGTTGATTTCCTGTGCAGCAGTTTCAACCGCATCAGAACCATGCACTGCATTTTCATCAATGCTTGTTGCAAAATCAGCGCGGATTGTTCCAGCTGCAGCTTCTGCAGGATTTGTCGCTCCCATGATATCACGGTGCGCGAGCACTGCATTTTCACCTTCAAGGACTTGAATCATCACAGGACCTGAAGTCATAAACTCAACTAAGGCACCAAAAAATTGGGCGCTCTTTGTGCACAGCATAGAACTCACCGGCTTCTTCTTTCGTTAAATGAGTCATTTTTGCAGCAACCACTTTCAGACCTGCTTTTTCAAAACGAGCATAGATTTCACCGATCACATTTTTCGCAACGGCATCAGGCTTAATGATTGAAAGTGTACGTTCTATCGCCATGTTGAGGCTCCTTAATTTTTACGTTAAAACTATTTACGGCGCTATTGTCGCAAATAACACCTTATTAGTGAAGAAAATTTTACTGATTTACGGCTTTGTAAAGCTGTTTTAATGCATCCTCGACTAAAACCGCTTTAGAAATCTCTGTTTTTGCTAAAGAAAAATATTGCACTAGCTGCTCTGAATCAATACTGCTTAGACACGCTAAGTTTTTGCTATTGAGCTGCTCTGTCACATAAGCGCAACACGCAATCAAACTTGGGCCGCCTTGGGCTAAAAAGCGTATTTTCTGCACCTTATCACCATCATGCAACAGACTAAGAACTAAGCAATCCCCCTCAGGCTTACCCATATAGACTTTTAAGACGCCTATCGCTTCAGCAAGTTCACCAACAAAATTCTTTTGTTGTAGATAATGTAAGGTTTTTTCATTCAACATAGCGCCCCCAAGGCAATGTTGCTGGGTCCGTTCCTGCTTCTCGCGCCTGCCAAACAGGTGATAATTTACGCAAATGAGTCAAAGCTTGACCAACTTGCATTATCACCTGACCAACTTCAGCTTCGGTACTATAACGCCCAAGTGAAAACCTGACCGTACTGTGCGCCAACTGTGCCGATACTCCAATCGCAGCTAGCACATGGGATGGCTCAACCGTTGTTGAATTACACGCTGAACCTTGGCTAACCGCGAGTTCTGGCAGACAAGCCAATAAAGACTCACCATCCACCCCCACAAAGCTCACGCTGAGTATTCCAGGCGCTTGCAAAGCGGCTTTCTCACCATTCCAGTAAACTTCTTTATGCTGACTTAAGCCTTGCCATAACTGCTCACGCAACCCTTTAATTCTCTCAGATTCTTGATTTAAATTATTTTGCGCCAATTCACAAGCCTGACCAAAACCGACAATCTGGTGAGTGGCTAATGTTCCTGAGCGCAAACCAAATTCATGACCGCCCCCATGCTGCTGGGCATTGATACGCACCTTAGGGCGGCGGCGCGCAAATAAGGCGCCCACCCCTTTAGGGCCGTAGCATTTATGCGCGGAAAATGACATTAAATCAACAGGTAATTCTTTTAAATCAATCGGCAATTTACCCAAAGCCTGTACGGCATCCACATGAAAGATCGCCTTGCCCTCTTTCACGATTGACCCCAGTGCATTTAAGTCATGAGCAACACCCAGCTCATTATTCACATACATTAATGAAACCAGAATTGTGTCCTCTCGCATCGCCGCTTGCAAACAATCAGGCTCGATTAGACCCTGCTTATTAGGAGTCAGATAAGTTACATCAAAACCTTGCTTTTCGAGCACAGCAAACACATCAAGCACCGCCTTATGCTCTGCTTTAGAGGTGATGATATGACGGCCACGCTTTTGATAGGCTTCACAGACACCTTTAATCGCTAAGTTATTTGCCTCTGTCGCCCCTGAAGTAAAGATAATTTCTCTACTTTCAGCGCTGACTAAATTAGCCACTTGTTCACGCGCTTGCTTAACTTTCTCTGCTGCTTGCCAACCTAAACGATGCAAAGACGACGGGTTCCCAAAACTACCTTCTAAACCCAAGCATTCCTGCATGACTTTAATCACATCAGGATCTATCGGCGTTGTTGCTGCATAATCAAAATAAATCATTCAGTTATACCTAAATCTAAAGCTTTTAGACTAATTTTTACTCTTCTCATCAAGCCGTCGCTCCATCTTGGACAAAATTCCACGCAAAATGTGCATTTCTGACTCTTCAACACGACTACGCTGATAAAGCCTTCTTAACTTCAACATCAGCATGCCTTCCTGAGCATCATCAAGAAAATGAATTTTCCGTAATAGCTGCTCTAAGTGACTATAAAAACCTTCCATCTGTGCGCTGGTTGCCAGTGCTTTTTCTGACAGTTCTACACTGCTATTTAAATTTTTATTATCCAATGCCGCTAAACGCAGTTCATAAGAGATCACCTGTACAGCCTGCGCCAAATTCAAAGAGCTATATTCTTCATTGGTTGGAATATGCACATGGTAGTGACAACGCTGTAATTCTTGATTGGTTAACCCCGTGCGCTCTCGGCCAAAAACGATCGCAATTTCATGCTGGTTATGCTCTGAAATAACACGCTTTGCCATCTGCCGAGGTTCTTCTAAAGGCCAGGGCACTTTACGCTCACGGGCACTGGTTCCAAGCACCAGCTCACAATCTGCAATCGCTTCTTCTAAGCTTGTTGTGACCACAGCATTGTCTAACACATCTTCAGCATGAGAGGATAAGGCATAGGCTTGATCTGAGGGGAAATCTTTTGGCGAGACCAAATATAAGCGCCCTAACCCCATGTTTTTCATCGCACGAGCAACCGCACCAATATTGCCAGAATGTGACGTTTCAACCAGGACAATACGAACTTTAGGCAAAATATTCATGAACTCAAACCCAACTTATCACTCTATAATCAATAACACCGAAAACAAATAGTCCGGCTATACTATACCGGTTTTGGTCAAGATCTGTTAGACTGTTGGCCTTTAATTCGATCTTTAACATAACTGGGTAAGTTTTTATGCAACCGATTATTAATATCGCGACGCGTGCTGCACGACGTGCGGGCGCTATAATGCTTCAACGTATTGACCGTTTAGATACACTGAAAGTCTCTGAGAAAGGCATTGCCGACTACGTATCCGACGTCGACAACAGCGCAGAAGCAGCCATCATTGAAACCATTCAAAAATCTTACCCAGAGCATGCCATCCTCAGTGAAGAAAGCGGTCAAAATCAACAAGATTCAGAATACCTCTGGATCATCGACCCCTTAGATGGCACAAACAACTTCATTCACGGCAACCCAAACTTCTGCATTTCTATCGCTGTTCAGTACCGTGGACGTACTGAACATGCCGTGATCTATGATGCAGTTCGTGATGAGCTGTTCGCGGCCACTCGCGGCCAAGGTGCAAAACTCAACGATCACCGCATCCGCGTCAGTCAGCGCAACAAGCTTGAAGGTGCAACAATCAGTACATCGCTCACCCACTCTGCAAATAAATACGCAACCACCTTCTTTGCTTCTCAACACAGTCTCTATGAACAACATGTTGCATTGCGTCGTTCAGGTTCTATCGCACTTGATCTCGCCTATGTCGCGGCAGGTCGTTTAGATGCGAGCTACACGCTTGGCGCCAAAAACTGGGATGTTGAAGCAGGCTTACTCCTCATCCGCGAAGCTGGTGGCTTAGTCAGTGACTTAAACGGTGGCGAATCTAATATCAGTAAAGGTGAACTACTCGCCGGAAACCCGAAATCATTAAAAAAGCTTACTGCAAACATTGCGCCCGCATTACACTAAAAGCGCATAATATTTAAGCGTAATTTAGGTTTAGCAAAAGGCGCTTTCAGCGCCTTTTTATTACTTGTCATTTTACAGCTTCATCGCCACAACAGGCTTATTTTGGTTTAGGTATTTTTGTAATCGTTCAAGTAAAATAACAGGCAGCTCAAGCTCATCAACTTTCTTAAAACCAATCTTTCCATAAAAGCCAATCAAATAATCATAAGGCAAACAATAGCTCAACTGTCTTTTCAACACTGGTTCAATGTACTCTAACAATCTCGTACCAATATTTTGTCCTTGATACATTTTTGCCAGATACAAGCCTCTTAAAACTAGATAATCAGCAATTGCTTCTGACCTTACTGCAGCAATGATCTCTAAATTTGTCCTAACAACAAAAACTCGATCATCCTTATTAGTGCAACCGGAATAGCCTGTTTTCTCAACATAAAACCGATCTACTTGAAAAACTGCTGAAAATCTAACTCTGCATAAACAGCAGCGACAGACATGAATATTCCCGCTAGCTCTGCTTAATCACATCGATATCTTTAGGTAAATTCAACTTAAACACAGCACCTGACAGCCCTTGATTCACTTTGATATTAAAAAATTGCAACTTAGTACTCTGGCCTAATGGCGTTAACACAATCATTTGCTGTAGTTCTTTATTTTTAAAGGCAATCTCTACTTTAGAGACCAGGCTTTGATTACTCTTTGGAGATAAGATAAATAACTGATAGCCTGCTTTGCTTTGCTCACTGACGTTAAAGCTAGCCAGTGCCTGCACAGAAGCACCTGTTAATAATTTCACCGGAACCGCATCATCTAAGTTTTTAAGAGAGCGTTCTATCACCTGTTCAAGCAAAGGCTGATAGATTTTAACAGACTGTTTCTCCGTTAAAATCACCTGATTCCACATATTATCCGTCGGCGCTTTTCCAGACTGAACCTGCTGACAATCGACATTTTCAACTTTCCAGAGCAATTGCCCAGGCTGCTTTAATAACAAACGGCCATAAGCACACTCTGCACTGCCCGCACTGGTTTGGCCTATTTGCCAAAAATCAGCCTGATAAGTATTCGCCGCTTTTAGAAATTGCACAAGATGATTTGCAGCTTGTGTTTGGGCTTGATTATTACTTGCCGCAAAAGAATTGATAGCAACAGGCAAACATACTAAAAACAAACAAATTCGAATTAATAATCGCTTCATTTTAAACATTCTCTCGTGCTGAAACTAAGACTTCTCGTGGACCATTTTGACCGTCTGAGATTAAACCCGCGGCTTCCATCGCTTCGACTAAACGTGAAGCACGGTTGTAACCAATGCGAAAACGCCGTTGAATTAAAGAGGCTGAAACCTTTTGCTGATCAATCACAAACTCTACCGCTTGATCATATAACGCATCTTGCTGTTCTGCACTCTCATCATCGGCTTGTTGGCCATAATCATCCAGACCGCTACCTTGATCAATTAAATCGGCAATATATTCGGGGACACCTTGCGTCTTCAACTGACGAACAACCGCATGGACCTCATGATCATCAATAAACGCACCATGGACGCGGGTGGGCACCCCACTACCCGGCGGTAAATACAGCATATCACCATGGCCTAACAACTGTTCTGCTCCCGCTTGATCAATAATCGTTCGCGAATCAATTTTCGATGACACCTGAAAAGCCATTCGCGTTGGAATATTGGCTTTAATCAAACCTGTCACTACATCCACGGAAGGGCGCTGGGTCGCTAGAACTAAATGAATCCCCGCCGCTCGTGCCTTTTGAGCAATACGCGCGATCAGCTCTTCAACTTTTTTGCCGACAATCATCATCATGTCAGCAAATTCATCAATAAAAACAACAATAAACGGCAGCTTAGTCAGCAAGTCCGGCTCTGTCCCTTCAGGTTTAACTTTTAATGGATTCACTAAAGGTGACCCAGCTTCTTGGGCAGCAACAACCTTATCGTTATAACCTTTGATACTGCGAACTCCAAGTGCTGCTAATAGACGATAGCGCCGCTCCATCTCCCCGACACACCAACGCAAGGCACTCGCCGCCTCTTTCATATCTGTCACAACGGGCGTTAATAAGTGAGGAATTCCATCATAAACAGAAAGCTCTAGCATTTTCGGGTCGATCATCACCATGCGCACATCTTCAGGGGTTGCTCGATACAGCAAGCTGAGCACCATCGCATTCATACCGACAGACTTCCCCGAACCTGTCGTTCCTGCAACCAACAAATGCGGCATCTTTGCAAGATCAGCAACAACAGCTTCTCCTGCAATATCTCGCCCTAACGCTAAGGCTAAACTAGAATTTGAATCCTGAAACGCATCAGACTCCAACACTTCCCGAAAGCGCACAAGCTCACGCTTCGCATTCGGTATTTCGATGCCAATCGTTGACTTACCTGGGATCACCTCAACGACACGCACGCTGCGAGCAAGCAATGAGCGCGCCAAATCTTGCGCTAAATTACTGACTCGACTCGCTTTAATTCCAGGAGAGAGCTGCAATTCATAGCGTGTGACCACAGGCCCCGGGCACACATCCACCACTTCAGCTTGTACGCCAAAATCGGCCAAGCGCCCTTCAACCAGGCGCGACATTTCTTCTAGTGCAGCTTCTGAATACAAGCCATTCTTGTCTTGCTCACCTTCATCAAGCAACCCTAAGTCAGGCAAATCTAACGGTCCTCGGTCGACTGATGAGGTGACCTGTTTTGGTTGTTTAGCTGTTTTAGGTGGCGAAGCGGCTGTAGGTGCATCAGCGACAAAATCAAAGGTTGTCTGGCCAATGCATTGTTCGTGCTCCACATCCTCATCGATATAATCTTCGCTGATGACTGGCGCATTAATCACTTTTTCTTTCTTGATGGCTGGCAATAAGGGTGTTTTTTTAGTTTTCTTCTTTGCAGTACCATCGCCATCAGCTCCCACAAAACCTTTCGCTTTAATCGCTTGTTTTTTGCTCTTTACGCGCTGATTTTCTGGCCAATTTTTCCTGCTTTGCCTGTTCTCGCTTTAGTAAGCGATCGGCTCTAAAACTGCCTAAACGGGCCGTTTGTAGCTGTAATAAATCACGTAATGCACGCGCGCCATGCGCGCTCAACGCTTTAAAACCAAGACTTAAGCGTATCCAAGACACACCCGAATACAAAGTAATCGCAATAAGAAAAGCCGCAATAAGTAACACCGTCGCACCAGTTAAGTTAAATGCACTGGTTACCCCTTTACCAATTAAGGTGCCTAATATTCCCCCTGAACCCTGAGGTAATGTGCTATGAGCAGGAATAATAAATAACGCCAACAACGCGCTGCCTGAGAGTAAAGCGATCACCCCGCCAGCAACACGAAGTAAAAATAATGGCGGATCGAAAGGGGTGCGTAAATCTCGGTAAAGTCGATAAGCGGCATAGAAAACAAACAAGGGAACAGTATACGCAAAGTAACCTAAAAGGCCAAAAAGAACATCTGCACACCAGGCACCGACTCGCCCACCCGCATTTTGCACCGTTGCACTACTCACACCTGAAGATAACCAACCTGGATCTGTTGCATGAAAGGTCAATAGAGTGATGCACAAAAATATGCCAATGGCAGCCAGCAAAATAACACCGCCTTCACGAATACGATGCCATAAAAACGAGTGCTGTATGCTTTGATAGTCGTAGTCCAATGTGCTCCCCTAAATTAATTTAGCCGCGCTGCCTTAGCTTTTCTTTGAGTATACCTTAACTTAAAACAGGATAAATTAGGTTAAGATAGCCTGATTGATAATGCCGATGAGTCTAATATAAAAAAACGATTTAACAAACTGTTATTAATCAAGGATAATAGCGCTCGAAATCACAATAACTCAAGGAGTTTGGCAGGACTAGCCAGGCTCTAGGCTTTTCACGTATGATGAGTAAAACATTTAGCTTCGGAGAACAATAACAAATGAGCGAAAGAAAACATTTTAGCCTATTAATTCTAGGCTCAGGTCCAGCCGGCTACACCGCAGCCGTCTATGCGGCTCGTGCAAACTTAAAGCCAGTGATGATCAGTGGCATGCAGCAAGGTGGCCAACTCACAACAACAACAGATGTCGATAACTGGCCAGGTGATGACCAAGGCGTTCAAGGCCCAGAGCTGATGGAACGCATGAAGAAACATGCAGAGCGTTTCGGCACTGAAATTATTTTCGATCAAATTCAAAAAATCGATTTAAATCAACGCCCATTCTTACTCGACGGCGATTTTGGTCAATATAGCTGCGATGCTCTTATCATTTGCACGGGTGCGTCTGCTCGCTACCTAGGTTTAGATTCAGAAGAAGCCTTCAAGGGTCGTGGTGTCTCAGCTTGTGCAACTTGCGATGGCTTTTTCTACCGAGATCAAGATGTTGTCGTCATTGGTGGTGGCAATACGGCCGTTGAAGAAGCCCTTTATCTTGCAAATATTGCTAAAACAGTAACCCTAGTTCATCGTCGTGATAGCTTGCGCGCTGAGAAAATTTTAATTGATAAACTCATGGCAAAAGCCAAAGACGGCAACATCAAAATTGAATGGAATAATACCCTCGATGAAGTTCTTGGCAATGAGCAAGGCGTTACAGGCGTACGTCTAAAGAGCACACAAGACCAAACGACTAAAGAGCTAGACACCAATGGCGTCTTTATTGCAATTGGTCATACCCCAAATACCGAAATTTTCAATAATCAGCTTGAGATGGAAAACGGTTATATCACCATTAAAGGCGGCCTCAATGGCAACGCAACTTCTACTAGCATTCCTGGTGTGTTTGCTGCCGGCGATGTTGCTGATTCTGTTTACCGTCAAGCGGTCACTTCCGCAGGAACAGGTTGTATGGCCGCACTCGATGCTGAGCGCTATCTCGATGAATTCGCAAGCTAAGCTACCCGCATTCCTTAATGCAGACACAATTCACTTTCCAGAACCTGCAGACGCACTCAGCGACCCCGATGGCCTTCTAGCCATCGGCGGTGACTTAAGTAAAGCGCGCCTAATACACGCCTATCATAAAGGCATCTTCCCTTGGTTTGCAGAAGAAGAGCCTATCTTATGGTGGAGTCCAAGCTTAAGAGCCGTTTTGCCTCCTCAAGACTTTCATCTTTCGCGCAGCCTAAAAAAGCTTATTAAAAAGCAAGTATTTCAAGTGACTGTTGACCATTGTTTTAATAAAGTCATGCGATGCTGCGCCAAAGCACACGCCCACCAAGGCACCTGGATTACAGAAGAAATGATTCAGGCCTATACCACACTTTACGATGCAGGACACGCTCACTCAATCGAGGTTTGGCAACACGGCAGGCTCGTCGGTGGTTTATATGGCGTTAACACCGGGACAATTTTTAGTGGTGAATCTATGTTTCAAACCACAAGCAATGCCTCTAAGCTGGCTTTTGCAGCACTCGCGGCTTTATTAAGACGTTGGGAGGCAACGTTAATCGACTGCCAACTCCTTAACTCACACCTGGTAACGCTCGGTGTTAGCAATATTTCTCGAGACAGCTATCTGCAATTACTCGAACACAGCAGAAACAATAATCAGCTTGATCAATATTGGCCGCAAGCAAATGAAATGGTTATAGAATCTCTAGCTAGTTACTTTTAATTGAAAATCATGTATGATAAGCCCCATTCTGACGGCAATCCCTAAATACCAGGGCTAACTGCATACAATTTCTAACAAGTGAAGATGAGCAATGGCAAAAGAAGAAAACATTGAAATGGAAGGCACTGTCCTTGAAACATTACCGAACACAATGTTCCGCGTAGAGCTTGAGAATGGGCACATTATCACGGCTCACATTTCAGGGCGCATGCGTAAAAATTACATCCGTATTTTAACCGGTGACAAAGTCAAAGTTGAAATGACACCTTATGACCTCAGTAAAGGTCGCATTACCTTCCGTGGTAATGAGCGTAAGAATCAAGGCGGTCAAGGCCGTTAACGAAAAGCCATCAAAATTGATGGCTTTTTTATTGAACAGCTTGTTCAGAGCATGTCGCTTAAAATAACTCTAAGCCTCTTCGTCCTCAAAATCTAAACAAAGCTCGCCTTCATTTTTGGGTCACGTGCACTGCACCACCTTGCGATAGCTTGCCAAATAAAAGCTCTTCAGCCAGTGGGCGTTTTAAGACATTTTGAATCAATCGACTCATCGGTCGTGCTCCCATCTTCTGATCATAGCCGTGTTCAGCAAGCCAACCCCGTGCCTCATCATCAATGTCTAGCTGTATCCCTTTATCATCCAACTGAACTTGCAGTTCGCAAATCAGCTTATCAACCACATGCTTAATGACATCGAATGACAACGGCTTAAAGCGAATAATAGAATCCAAACGATTTCTAAACTCAGGAGAGAATGCTCTTTTAACACCTTCTAAACCATCTGCCGCATGATCTTGTTCAAAGAAGCCGTAAGAAGCGCGAGACTCTTCAAAGGCGCCTGCATTTGTTGTCAGAATGACAATAGTATGGCGAAAATCCGCCTGACGGCCATTATTGTCCGTTAAAGTTCCATGATCCATGACCTGTAATAAAATATTAAATATATCAGGATGAGCTTTTTCTATTTCATCCAGTAATAAAACACAATGAGGCTGCTTAGTTACCGCGTCTGTCAATAACCCCCCCTGATCATAGCCGACATAACCTGGAGGTGCACCGATTAAGCGCGCAACACTGTGACTTTCCATGTACTCTGACATATCAAAACGCACGAGCTCCACACCCAATAATTTTGATAGTTGGCGAGAGACTTCAGTCTTGCCCACACCTGTCGGCCCTGCAAATAAGAACGAACCAATAGGCTTAGCTTCATCACGCAAACCTGCTCGTGACATCTTAATCGTAGAAACTAGCGCTTCTATGGCTTCATCTTGGCCAAAAATTAATATTTTAAGGTCTCGTTCCAAGTTTTCCAGAGATTTACGATCTGAAGCAGACACTCGTTTTTCTGGAATACGCGCCATCTTTGCAATAATTTTTTCTATGTCTGTTACTGTAATGACCTTTTTACGCTTGTCACTTTCACGTAATCGTTGATACGCCCCCGCTTCATCGACAACATCAATGGCCTTGTCCGGCAAAAAGCGATCAGGAATGTAACGTGCTGATAATTCAGCTGCAATCTTCAAAGCCGAATCTGAGTAGCGAATATTATGGTGCTCTTCAAAACGGCTCTTCAAGCCTTTTAGAATGTGATAAGTTTCATCTTCACTCGGCTCGGTGATATCAATTTTTTGAAACCGCCTGGCTAATGCACGATCTTTTTCAAAAATGCCACGATACTCTTGATAGGTCGTTGACCCCATACACCTAAGTTCACCACTACTCAATAAGGGCTTAATCAAATTCGATGCATCCATCACCCCACCCGAGGCCGCACCTGCACCGATAATCGTATGAATTTCATCAATAAATAAAATTGCGCCTTTGACTTTCTGCAATTGACGTAAGACCGATTTAAAGCGTTTCTCAAAATCACCCCGATATTTAGTCCCAGCCAATAAGGCACCTAGATCTAATGAATAAACAACACTTTCATTAATCACATCCGGCACATTTTTTTCGACAATACGCCAAGCCAAGCCTTCAGCAATCGCTGTTTTACCCACACCGGCTTCACCGACCAATAGAGGGTTATTTTTACGGCGACGGCACAATACTTGTACAACACGTTCAAGTTCTGCATTACGACCGATCAAAGGATCAACTGAGCCTTGACGCGCTTTTTCATTCAAATTAACAGCAAAACTTTCTAACGGCCCGACCATCGCCTCTTCAGTCTCATCACGCTCAGTACTTTGTTGAGGAGCTTGATCATAGTCCACAGCCGCATCGTCATCATGGATTTTAGAGATGCCATGAGAAATATAATTCACTACATCAAGGCGAGTAATGTTCTGCTGCCTTAGAAAATAAACCGCCTGGCTATCTTGCTCACCAAAAATTGCGACCAGCACATTTGCACCAGTCACTTCGGTTTTCCCTGCAGATTGAACATGAAAAACAGCACGTTGCAACACTCGCTGAAAACCTAACGTCGGCTGAGTATCACGATCATAGTCATTGTTCGGAATCAACGGCGTTGTTTCATCAAGAAACTGCGACAAAGAGTGCCGTAAACGCTCTAAATCAGCCCCACACACCTGCAAAACACTCGCAGCTGCGGTGTTATCTAGTAACGCTAACAATAAGTGCTCTACAGTCATAAACTCGTGACGCTTCTCACGAGCGACTTTAAAAGCTAAGTTAAGTGTCATCTCTAGATCTTTGCTTAACATACCCCTACTCCACCAAACTCAGCACACAACACACGTTTCACACCTCAATCTTCATGACTTATCCACCTCTACAATACATAACAGAGGATAGCCCGATTCTTTCGAATAATCATTCACCTGAGCGACTTTAGTCTCAGCAACATCACGAGAATAAACACCACAGGTCGCTCGACCTTTAGTATGTATTTCCAACATCGTCACCGTTGCTCTCTCTTCATCCATCGTAAAATACCGCTTAAGAATATCAACGACAAAATCCATCGGTGTATAATCATCATTGAGAAGCACAACCTTATACATGGGAGGAACTTGCAATTTGGGTCGTGCGACTTCTGTTGCAACATCACCTTCCATATCCTCTTTTTCGAGCGCCATACCTAAAAGTTTAGTCAATCTTTTGCTCATTCATCTCCCCTTATAGCCTAATTGTCATTCGTTTATCTCAATCAATCAAATAATAACAAGGTATTTAAACATGATTTAACCCCTTGACGACACAACCGAATATAGATCATTATAAAAGCTCAGATTAAGGGAAAAGCACTACTCTGGCTAGTGCTTGGTTTTGGTAGTTATCAACCCAAGGGATGTTGATATGGCAATAGGATTCGTTAAATGGTTCAACAATGCAAAAGGTTACGGGTTCATTCGCCCCGCTGAGGGAGGTGCCGATCTTTTTGCACACTTTTCATCAATTGGCATGGAAGGCTATAAAACATTAAAGACAGGACAACCTGTCAGTTATGAGACTAACCAGGGAGCAAAGGGCTTATACGCAACCAATATTTATATTGATAAGGCACAAGACACAATGTTTAGCCATAACTTTCAAACTGAGGCATCTACTCTCAACACGCCTGAAGATTCATCGAATTAATTCAGTCTATCCATGAGTGCTGTGAGGGAAAGTCCGCTTTGCTTTCCTCACACACTAAGAATATTCCGCCATTAAATTACTTGCCCTTGCCTAACGTCGCAGCCGCACTACCCTTTTGTAGGGACTGCACATTGTGACCTTTATCGACCGAAGAGACTGACTGTGTTTGTTGCTGGTCACGATGTGCTGGGCTAGTGCATCCAGCCAGACCAACAAAAACAACCCCTAAAAGGCTCCACAAGCACATCCTTTTCATCATGTTCTCCAAAATCCATCAAAAAAAACACCGATATCCTCAGTGTAGTACAAGTCGATTTACATTTCAGACCGCTTTGTTCTTCGCCCTCGCCAAATAAAAATAATGATCGCAATAACCAGAACAACCAAGGCAACGATCACAGCACCCTTATAGTGACCTAAATGCTTCAACAACTCCTTCAAAGCAATACCGAAGTAGTACCCCCCCAAAATAAAGGTTGATGACCACAACACCCCACCGATCACATCAAAAATAAAAAACCGCCCCCAAGGCATCTTTGTTGTTCCTAGTACAATAGGGATCGCCGTCCGCAAACCATACGCATAACGTAAGGCAAGTATCAACCAAATATCATATTTTTCTAGCAACCTTTGCACATGGGCGGCTTTTTTCTCAATCTTTGGCCAGCGGGCCAGTAACGGCCCTCCCCAAAAGCGCCCTAGCGCAAACAAAAGCTGGTCGTGAATGGTGCTACCAATCACTGCGATCAAAATCAGTAAGGGCAAGTGCAAAGCCCCATATCTGCTAATCGAATGGGCTGCTTCTATCCCAGCCAATAATAAAAATGTTTCACCTTCTATAAAGGCAGCAAAAAACATCATGATATAAATATGATGTTCCAGCCAAAGTAAAATCGGCGTAATATATGGGTATATCCAGTCTAGCACTCAATCAGCTCCAAAAATTCAGCGTCCAGTCTAACATAAAGCGAACGTAAATGGGGTTTTGACAACAGAAATCTCTATCGCCAACAGCGAAGATTAATGTTAACCTGGCGCTATTAAGGCTAACTGAATACCCAGACAATACGCAGCCCATAAATGGCCTTATTTAGGCTAGATAATATAAAAATAAAACCAGCAGGAGCGCTTTACGTGTCTACAGCCCCATGGCGAACTTACCTATACGCCTTAACTGAGCCCCGCATTTTAACCGTTTTTCTGCTGGGCTTTTCCTCAGGCTTACCTTTTGCTCTTATCGCCGGTACCTTACAAGCATGGTTTACAACAGCGGGGCTAGACTTGAAAACCATCGGCGCCGCAAGCCTCATTGGCTTACCCTATACTCTAAAGCCCTTTATCGCGCCTTTGATCGACCGTTATCGGCTGCCTATACTCGGTCGACGCCGTGGCTGGTTGTTGTTATTTCAGCTCGCATTACTCACAACCATTTTGCTGATGAGCACATTTAAACCAACTCATACCATAACCCTTTCAGGGCAGGCCATTCCCATACTCATGGTTATTGGTGCCTGTGTTGCGCTGTTTTCTACTTGCCAAGATATCGTAATCAACGCTTACCAGACAGAAGTCTTACATGAGAATGAACGTGGCTTAGGTGCATCTCTAGGGGTGACGGGCTGGCGCATCAGCTTTATTCTTTCAGGCTCTATTGCCCTTATTCTTGCTCAACATATTGGCTGGCATCTCACTTATATCATCATGAGTTTTTGCATGCTCATCGGCATCTTTGCCACGCTTTTTTGGCCCTAACCCCAAAAACGAAGGACGTGCCCCTATTACTTTCGTAAAAGCCATTTACGAACCCTTCGTTGACTTCTTTTCCAGGCAAAAGCTTCATATTGCCCTATTGGTTATTTTACTTATTTTAACCTATAAGATTGGCGATGCCTTAGCACTTGCACTGAATACGACATTTCTAATCAAAGGTGTTGGCTTTTCTTTAGATGCCATTGGTGTTATCAATAAAAATGTTGGCATTATTGGCTCTATCGCCGGTGGCATTGTCGGTGGTTTATTAATGCTACGCCTGTCATTATTTCGCTCGCTGATGCTCTTTGGCTTAGTGCAAGCCATCGCTAATCTAGGCTACATGTGGCTGGCGATTGTTGGCAAAAACTATAGTATTTTTGTCATCACCGCACTCGCAGAACACTTTTTTAGTGGCATGGGAACCGCAGCATTTGTCGCCTTACTGATGTCGCAATGTAATTTGAACTACACTGCAACCCAATATGCTTTATTTACCTCACTCTCGCTATTTGGTCGAACCTGGTTAGGGCCTATTGCTGCAAGAATGGTTGACAGCTTAGGCTGGGCACAGTTTTTTTTCTGGAGCTTTATTATTTCACTACCGTGTCTATTTTTCGTTTGGCTATTACGTCACAAGCTAGAAAAAGATCATCAGGACAGGCTCAATAAACAAGATGACAATGACGACGAGAAAGGACAGAGCCAAGTCGCCTGTCCATAAAATAAGGATATATTTTAAAGTAATCTAAGATAAAAACTGCTTTGCCATATGCTGGTGGATATCATTCATATCCAGCGCTTTTGCTTGCTTAACCAAGTCATTAACAACATCAAAGGGTAGCTCACCTGCTTGATCCGCAACAACAACATTTTTTCGAAAGATCATCAAGCGTGGAATCGACCGCACATGAAATTCCTGTGCAAGCTCAACCTCTTGCTCGGTATCAATTTTAGCAAAAACAACATCTCCATGCTCTTTTGCCACCTTAGCGAACACCTTATCAAAGGTGCGGCAAGGCTCGCACCAGTCCGCATGAAACTCGACCACCGTCAGATCATTTTCCCCAACAGTTTGATCAAAATTCTCATTGGTTAAACAAACCAGACTTTCCATCAGCATACGGCTCCTCTATCCATTATTGTTATGATCGATTATCTATTCCATCACAGATGCGTTGTTCTATCTCAGCGACATCACCTACACCTTCCACTCTAACATAACGAGGAGCAAATGCACTGCCTTCTTTTTCCCATTGCTGATAATAATCAATTAATGGTGAAGTGTGCTCATAATACACATTTAAACGCTTGCGCACAGTTTCCTCTTTATCATCATCCCGCTGAACCAAGGCTTCCCCTGTTTCGTCATCGAGACCTTCATTCTTAGGCGGCTGATAATGAACATGATAAGTACGCCCTGAAGGTAAATGAATCCGGCGACCACTTAATCGCTTGATAATTTCCTCATCTGCAACATCAATCTCAACCACGACATCGATTTTCACCCCCGCCGTTTTTAATGCTTCAGCTTGGGCAAGCGTCCGTGGTACACCATCTAACAAAAAGCCATTTTCACAATCTTTGGCTAAGATACGCTCTTTCACCAAGCCAATGATGATGTCATCAGAAACGAGGCCACCCTCATCCATAATCTTTTTCGCTTCTAAACCCAAAGGCGTCCCCTCACGTATTGCACCACGCAGCATATCACCTGTAGAAATCTGAGGAATGCCATAACGTGCAGTTAAACGTTGTGCTTGAGTTCCTTTGCCCACACCTGGGCCACCCAATAAAATAATACGCATGTATCTTCTTACCTTTCAGTCACTAAAAACATAAGAGCCTATTTTAACATAAAACGATTTAAGCTTGGGCGAAATAAAACTCAGCCTATCTTCTCACTTCAGTTAGCTATCTACTTGGAAAACAAGACAAAAATCAGCTAGGCTTAAAAAGGAGGTAGTGACCCTACAAAAAGTTAATGTTTAAGATGCAATTTCAAGATAATAAAAAGGATCCAAAATGAACAAAAAACGTAACCGACCTCACCCAGACGCCTCACCAGACTCCTGCTTTACAGGAGACAATGAGACCTGGCAAATTTTTCAAATCATCGCAGAGTTTGTCGAAGGTTATGAGCGCCTTGCCCATATTAGCCCTTCAGTCAGTATTTTTGGCTCAGCTCGCACCCCCTCTTCAGACCCTCAATTTAAGCTCGCCCGACAAATCTCAAAACGCCTCTCAGAAGAAGGCTTTTCCATAGTCACCGGTGGCGGCCCGGGGATGATGGAAGCAGGCAATCTCGGCGCTTCTGAAGGAAAATCATTAAGTATCGGCTTGAATATACAACTCCCTTTTGAAGAATGTAACAACCCTTATCAAGACATCAGCCTTAAATTCCGTCACTTTTTCTCACGCAAAACCATGTTTATTAAGTATGCTTCTGCCTACATCTGCATGCCAGGAGGCTATGGCACTCTCGATGAGCTGAGTGAAATTTTAGTCTTGATTCAAACCGCCAAAGTACGGGCCATTCCCATCGTGCTTGTCTGTTCGGAGTTCTGGCAAGGGCTCGTCAACTGGTTCGACGATGTTCTCGTTAAACAAAAGATGATTTCACCCGAAGATATGAATTTATTCGAAATGGCAGACACGCCTGATGAGGTGATAAAAATTATTAAAGCACACCATGCTGAAAATGACCTTGCTTTAGACCAGCACTCACTTTCCGTTCGTCTCTAGTTTCAATTTTGCTTCTTGCCACAGTAATTCCATTTGCTCAAGGCTAGCTTCTTCAAGGCTAGCCTTCGATTTTTTAAGCTCATTTTCGATATAATTAAAACGTTGCCTGAACTTTTGACTCGCCTGCTGCAATGCAACCTCAGGATCAACCTTCAATAGTCTGGCAATATTGACACTCGAGAACAAAACATCTGCCATCTCATCACTAATTAACGCCTGATCTTTTGCCTTAACAGCATCAACAAGCTCACTTACTTCTTCATCTAATTTTTCAATAGCCCCTGTCACTTCAGGCCAATCAAAACCGATTTTTGCCGCAACACGCTGCATCTTCAATGCTTTTTGCAACCCCGGCAATGAATCATCAACATGATCTAATAGCTGTTCAGGCACTTGCTGCTTTTCTTGGTTTTTAATTTCTAACCAAGACTCTTCTGCTTTTAGCGTTCTATCTGCACAATTAAATACACTTTTATGGCGCTGTTTTAATTTCTTTTCCAAGTGTACATAAATCTCATCGAGGCTAACGTTTTGGTGATATGCTTGCAATAACACCTGATATAGCACATCTGCCAATTCATCTTTAATCGATAAAGGCTCTTTTGCGCTAATCGCTGCAACCAATTCATAAGCCTCTTCAATAATATAAGCCGTTAAACTTTCAACAGATTGATGACATAACCATGCATCACCACTTTTCTTATCAAGCAATTTCTCTATAACGACTTCGATAACTTCTTTTTTTATTTTTTTATCACTCACCATGTCATTATCGCTTACGTGTTACTTCTGTCACTGAAGATAATTGCTGGATTTTATCAAGCAGCCGACCCAATATATCCAACCCTTCGACTTCAAGCGTGAGCAAGATCATCGCTGGCTGCCCTTTTTTTTCACGTTGTACATTCAAAGACTGCACCGCCATTTTTTCACCAGAGAGCAGCATCATTAACGCCTTGGTCGTATGGTCTAGCTCCGTACTCCAAATACAAATATCAACAGGATAAGACTGATACTCAACAGTCCCCCATTGCACTTCAACCAAACGTGATTTTTCCACACGCTGCCAAGCGACATTTGGGCAGTTTTGCCGATGCACAGAAATACCACGTCCCATAGTAATATAACCCACGACACTATCTCCAGGCACAGGCTTACAGCAACGCGCCATATGCGTCATTAAGTTATCAACCCCAGCAACAACGACCTCACCTAATTGTGCATCTTTTTGTGCGACAGGTGATGATGGAGTGATAATAATCGGTTCTTTTTCTTGTTCTTTATCTACTGCCGGCTGCAAATAATTAAGCAGCTGCAAAGGTCGCAATTCACCACAAGCAACAGAAATGAAAATATCATCTTCCGATTGCATTTTATAACGCTCAGTTAAACGCGCATAGTCGATACTCTCAACCCCTAAACGCTCCGCTTCACGCTCTAAAATTGCCCGACCTTCAATAATATTATCTTCACGGCGTAATTGCTTAAACCAAGATGCGGCCTTGTTACGTGCACGCGTTGTTTTTAAATAACCCAAATGTGAACTTAACCAATCACGACTGGGTTCACCGTGTTTCGAGGTTAATATTTCAACACGATCCCCGGTTTTTAACTCATAAGTCAGCGGAACAATGACGCCTCCCACTTTCGCACCTTTACAGCGATGACCCACTTCGGTATGCACATGATAAGCGAAATCCAAAGGCGTTGCTCCACGAGGCAAATCCATCACATCACCCTGCGGAGTGAAGACATACACTCGATCGTCAACCACTTGCGCCTTTAAGTCATCAATCGCATCTTTTGCATCAGCCACTTCTTCTTGCCAGTCGAGTAACTGCCTTAACCAATTAATCTTAGATTCATAGCTGGCATCATGCTTCACACCTTCTTTATAACGCCAGTGTGCAGCCACACCCAATTCAGCTTCTTCGTGCATACTAAAGGTACGAATTTGCACCTCAACCGTTTTTCCTTCAGGACCCACGACAGCCGTATGAATCGAGCGATAACCATTTTCTTTCGGTGTTGCGATATAATCATCAAACTCGCGCGGAATATGTTTCCACAAGGAATGCACAACGCCTAAAGCCGCATAACAGTCTTTAACTTCATTGACCATAATGCGCAAAGCACGCACATCATAAATTTCATCATAGGCCAACCCTTTTTTATGCATCTTACGCCAGATACTATAAATATGTTTAACCCGGCCGCTGACTTCACCTTCAATGTGAGCACTTGCCAATGCACTTTCCAAATCATCAATAACATTACGAATATAACGCTCACGATCCAAGCGTCTTTCATCGAGCAATTTAGCGATACGCTTATAAGTTTCTTTTTCTAGATAACGAAAAGCAAGGTCTTCCATTTCCCATTTAAGCTGGCCCACCCCCAATCGATTTGCAAGCGGGGCGTAAATTTCTTGAACATCAAGTGCAATTTGCTTACGTACCGGTTCAGCTTCTTCTTTCACCGCCCTTAAAGCAAACGCCTGCTCAGCAAGCTTGACTAAGACAATCCGAACATCTTCAACCATAGAGAGCAGCATTTTACGAAGCCGATCCATCGAGGTCATATCCTTGCCACGACGAATTGTTTGCATTGCCTCCATACGTTTGACACCCGTCACAATCTTCGCTAGGTCTGACGATAAATTATCTCTAATATCATCATGACTCAATGCACCATAACAATACGATGGATATAAAATTGCTGCAGCAAAGGTTTCATGATCAACATGCAGTTCGACTAAAATATCGGCCATCATAAGGCCTTGGTAATAGGCGCTATGGCCCGATAAAGCAATTGTCTCACGCCCTTGCTTTTGGGCCAGTTCACAGGCTTTCACAATAAGCGTGATTTGCTCATCTTGATAACCTAAAGTTTCATGAACACTTTTTAACCAACTTGCAAACTGAGTGGCATCCTCATCGAGAGATGGACGCACTTCCTCTCGCACCTGTACCATGAATATTATGCTCCACTGTTGTCACCGACCTGCAGATTTCTAGCCTAACATACTCTCTTTAAGCGTCGAATCATTTTTCAAACAAAGCGATCGATTCAACATGAGCGGTATGAGGGAACATATCCATCACCCCAGCTTTCTTCAAGCGATAACCTTTTTCAACCAAAATTCCAGCATCACGAGATAACGTCGCCGGATTACAAGACACATAAACAATACGCCTAGCACCAAAGCGTTCGATATTACTGACCAACACATCAGCACCACTACGTGCAGGATCGAGCAGAATCAAGTCATATTGCTCATCATACCAAGGCGCTTGCTGCCCTTGCTGTGATAAATCAGCGGCATAAAAACGAGCATTCTCTAAATTATTTAGCTTGGCATTTTCATAACCACGTTCAACCATGCGCTCACTGCCTTCAACACCGACGACCTCTTTAGCACGAGTTGCAATCGGCAGGGTAAAGTTCCCTAAACCGCAGAATAAATCCAATACTTTATCGTCTTTACTCGGAGCCAGTAAATCAATTGCAAAAGGCACCATTTGACGGTTAATTCCACCGTTGACCTGAGTAAAGTCACTGACATGAAACTTAAACTCTAAATTAAAGTCAGGTAAACGATACGATAAACGCTCTTGCCCGGGTATAATACCTGGCACAGGGTCTGGATAAACCCGATGAATCGTCTGCGGCCCTTTAGGCTGCAAGTAAAGTTCGAAGTCCAAACGCTGACAAAATCCTATTAATATTTTTAGATCATCATCACTCAACGGCTCCAGATGACGAATAATCAACGCGGTTTGCTCATCACCCACTGCAACTTCAATCTGTGGAATAGTTTCTTTCGCCGCCAAGCTTGAAAACAAAGTTTTAAACTCTTCTAAATTTTCACCCACATTAGCAGTTAATACCTTACAGCTTGATAAATCGGCTAAGAAGCTACTGTGTTTTTCACGAAAACCAACCAAAACCTTCTCTTTTTTGTGCACATAACGCGCACCCAACCGCGCTCGACGACGATAAGCCCACGGCTCTTTATTGACCAAAGGCGGCAAGACGTCTTCAGGCTGAACATTACCAAAATGCTCAAGCTGCTCTAATAAAACATTTTGTTTAAAATTAATCTGTGCCTCAGGCGCCATATGCTGCAACGAGCAACCACCGCATAGGTAAAAATGAGGACACTTTGCATCCACACGCTCCGCTGAGCCTTGAATAACTTCTAAGGTACGTGCTTCAGCCACCTTAGCACGGCGCGAAACATATTGAAAAACCACCTCTTCCTTAGGCAAAGCGCCATCTACGAACACAGTCCTCCCGTCATGATAGGTAATGCCACGCCCCTCATGATCCATCTTATCAATGACTGCTTGCACAGGCTCTTTAGGAACAGGTTTATGTCGCCGTCTTGCCATTATGACCCTTCTTTACTGCTTACGATTAAATCAAAAGCACCATTTTAACAGGCTCTAGCGCTTTCAACAAAAATAACTCCTCAAAAACTGTAGTCTATGCAGCAAAAACCTTTATCAACTACGCCCAGATGCCAATTGATCTACAGCAAGCTGCACACGGCTCAGCGACTTTGGCAGCTTCACCAGTTCCTTTTCCAAACCGAAGTTTTCATAATTCGCCCTTAACTTATTTAATTTTCCACCAGTTTGGTACCAATCATGCAAAGCAGCAATGAGGGATTGCTCAGTCGATAAAGACATCCCAATTTCAGCAAGCAAAGTATTTTTTTATAAATATTAAGATCTAATTTTTTCTGCCGGTCTTGTAAATTTTGATAATAATGTATAGTAAAAAACCAATCCGATAAATCAGCCAGTACATTGCTATCATTACTTATTTCAGCTTTATCTTTTTTGATGTAAAGCTGATCGATTTGTAGTCCTTTCACCGTTCCTTGCTCAAAGCCGGTAACAGAAATAGTTGGCGCAAATAAAGTTACTCCAGGCAAATCGCTTAGTTGAATTTCAACATTATGTAACTGAAAACTGCCATTAATTAAAAAGGTAAACCCTGCGTCAATATCGCTATAACTCAAACTTGAAAGATTTGCACTTAATTCAGCTTTCTGTGCCTTTTTTAATTCACCTTGCACAAGAACAGGTATTTCAAAACGTGCAACCCAATAAGTTGCCACAAGAGCAACCAGTCCCACAAGCAATAATGTACCAATAAACCGTCGCATATGTATTACCCCAAATTTGAGAGTAACACATTTTAGGCAAGCCATTAATATAGTAGCTTCATGAAAAACAAGAAATCAAAAAATGAGAAATACTCTGCAAATATACTTATTGTGGCAATGAATTAGTAAGTTTAAATAGGTCACGTTGACATTTTCATATGAACAATGAAGATAGAAGTGCATCGTCACACTAATTAGCTGATATAGTGCAAATTTTTCATTTTTAAGATTTGACATGCTTTCACATACCCAAGAATCATTGTTTTCCTGCCCAGACTATTAATCATATTGTTTGGCTCTATCACCATTTTGGTCAGCATAGGACTCTTTAACACTTGATAAGTAGGTGCTGGCATTTAAATTGTCATAATATTTATAAAAGGCATTAAGTAAATGTATTTTTGCTTTATAATGGTTTGTGTTCAGTAGGTATATAAATCCAACTGCCATACCCCCAATACACAGGAGCTGTAAATTTGTACTCCAAGAAAATTGGGAGTGTTTGGAAAATATTATCATTAATATGTAAATCCCAAAAAATAACAGAACGCTACCACCACTAAAAAATGTCCCATGCAATAGATTTAACTTTATTCCAAAATATTACTTTTTTTCCTTTTTTCTGTCGAACGCTCGATGAATAGTGAATTATCAAGTTTTTTTGAAGAGTTTGTTACATGATTTCTACAGACCTTAAGGTTTCTAAGGTGCTTATCTGGTTCATGAGACTCAATTATAAAGCTAGGAAATAAATTATCTGGACAAAGTATATCCAAGTTTTTATTTATTGAAACTGTAATGGTATTTAGTTTATTTAGTTTGTTTTCAGGCAAAAGCAAGTCGTTCAATATATTGCCTATTGATTTTCTTCTACTTTCCCATGCTTCGAACAATTTCGGTGTTATTACAATTATTGTGGTTCCAATAAAAGGTACAACAATGCTTAAAATCTGTAGTAGAGCTTTAGATAAAGCCATGCTTATATCCTTATGACTAATTTAAAATGAACAAATATACTACTGACTCTGGTGGCCGCTGTAAAGGCGGCAGTGGTGTTCATACACCCAACCAAAGTGCCGAATACACTTACTCGGCGAGGATGAAATTGAGAGCTTGGCCGGTGGAGCGAAGAAAACAATAACAGCACGCCGTTTGCCAGGTTTTGAAAGACTCCTACCGGAGAAATTCTTGGTGCAAAAATCACGCAGAGCCATGTTTATTTAACCAATCTGCATTTTTTCTGTCGTAAATTGTACTCGTTGCTCATCAGCCACAGTAAAAGATACAGGTTGTTCAGCATCTAAGTTACTAAATTGCCCTGAAAACATTTTACCTTGCTTCCATAACGTCACATTTTGAGGAATGCCACGAAAATCAACGTAGTGAATAATCATATAACTACGCTCCTCATGACTCTCAACTTGGATTTGATAAATTCCATTATCATGAGTAACTGACAGCTGTAGATTATCCTCAAGTATCACCATACTCCCTAAATTTTCTTCTGTTTCACTCGGCTGGCTTTGTGTAGGCTCTCCTGAGTCGGTATCACTATTATCGGCCACAACCACATCAACCGCAGCAGTGGTGAATTGCACTCGATCAGCATCTGCGATGGTAAAGCGTATAGGTCGGCTGCCATCTAAATTCCTAAACCTCCCAGTAAATTTTTGTCCATTTTTAGTTAGAGTCACATTCTGAGGCACGCCATTTTTAGCAAAATAATGAATAATGGCATAACGACGATCTTTATCGGTTTCTAGCTCAATAATATATTCATCGCCCTGCTGATCAATTTTAAGTAGGACATTATCTTCAAGTTCAATGACTCCATCAGAAAAAGAGGAGGTATCATCGCTTTGATCACCAACAGGCCCATTTGACGTTGAGTTATCTTCAGACTCATTGGCATTATCTGAAGTTCCTGTTTCTTGCTGTTGAGTCAGATTATCCTCATGTATTAGCGTTAGCTGATTAGCTTTTGCAATAACTGTTGTACCATTAGAGAATGTTACGGTTTTACTCTGTGCTGAAGGGTTATCAACCACATAGTTTTTCTTACCATTTTTAGTAAACACAACCGCTAAAGGGTCATTCGCATAAATGGTGAAGTCAGGTAAGCCCAAGTGGTTTAAACTAGTCAACCAATGGATCAACTGTGCATGACTGGTGCCAAACTCAGGTGTAAAATTATTGTTTTCTTGGTACTGACGATAAGCCTGGTTCGTATCAGTCAGCGCCTGGTATTGCCCAATCAATCCCTGCCAACGATCATAATAGTGCGCCCGACTATGTTCATTACGCTGCTGATGATAAAACTGATTGGTTTTCTTTAAATCATTAAGGTTGCGTGTGACATATTCTGAAGATCGACCCAAATAAAGCGAACTTGCTGTAATCGGCAAATAGTTAATACCATGAATTTCCTCTGGGTTTGCAGTCCACCAGGTGCTATACACAACACCCTCTGCCCAGACAATTCCTGCGGTTGTGTGTAAATAACCTTCTGGAAATATATCTTGATCTACATCAAACCAGTACTGGTCAATTGCTGAGCCTTCGGTTTCATAAAGATAAATACCTAAATCTCTGAGGCTATCTTGGCCCGTTGCTTGGCCCCAAAGCAAAACTGCGGCGGCAAAATTCATTGCTTCTGAAGAAGACTCCTGATTATTTCCTGCTGCAAAAGCTGCATGGCCTGATGCCCAGGAGTGCCCCGCATAAGGGTCAAAATGCCTTAAATATGGAAAACTATCATCTGACCGTTCATGATTGGCTGCATCTTTAATCAATAAATTGACCATCGCGCCCCAATTATTTTGCTTTGCCCAAACCGAATCAAATCGTGCAACCGCTGCGGCGGCCCGAATAAAATAAGCATAATGAAAATGGTGATCATTAATCTGATCATCACTACCATAAGAAGCAGGATAGCCAATTAATGTTTGCCAAGTAGGATCGTAATAAAAAAATGACGATAATTTAGCCTCGAACCAATCCTCTAGCTTACTTTTTAAAATCTCAATAAAATAATCTCTCTGACTGGTTAAATTTAGCTGATCAGCCAAATAAGTAAATTCAGCAACTTTCCCCAGCTCTTTTCCTAACCAGTAAGTATCTTTTTTGCTAAAACCACCTTGATTACGCAATGCGTTATATTCACCAATAAGTTGGGCTTTCAAGTGATCTTGTTGAGAGGGATCAATGGGCAGACTTGATATAATTCCTGAAAATTTTCGCACTGTTTTAAATTTATTATCGATAATCGCCTTCATCATTCCTCTTGAAGACTGATACTCTATATTCGTTGGAGAGCCTAGTAGATTTTTCCATTGATGTGGATATAAAGCCATCACTGTTTGATTATTATGATTCGCAGGCTCTTTTTGATCAAAGTTCAATATAAAATCTGTTACTATTTCAGAACTTTCAGGCTGATACTGATAGTTAGCCTTTCCAGATGTCACAAAAGAATAAGCATATTTCTTAAATTCCAATAAAGTCTCAATGTTTTTTTCAGGTAATAAGGCAACTGACCAATAATTTTTTCCTGCTAAATTCGAGCTTATTAAACTACGATTACCACTCACACTCCATTGACTGCCACTGGGGGCAAATAAGCCATAGTGATGACCATTAACACTTAAACCCATCACGTTGGCATTTTGATACCATACTTCATTTTTATCCTGCTCTAATCTAGCAATACTTCCTTCACGATTATTATTAAAATTTAATATATTTGTACGATCTAACTGATAAGGTAAAACAACTCGAGCTTGACTTTGATCAATTAAGATATCTCCAGAACCAAAATTACGCCAAATATCTATCGAAACATTGCCATTATTAAAATTTTGATAATCACCATAACTGTGGTTTTGATCGATACCGCCATGAGAGTTTTCATTATAAATTTCCCACGAAACACTAGAACCATCAGTCGGAAATAAAGCATATTGCTCTATACGGTCGGATTCGCCGTCACCATCAAAATCTAATGCAAATCTAACTTTTACAGCAGCACCCGGCTCTAAGGCGTTAACAGGAATATTAAATCCAATATTTCCTCCCTGATAACTCCCATGTAAGTTTTCGAAATGATAACGTTTCGACTTAAAAGGAAAATCAATCGCTCGCTGAGATACTCGATTTAACTTCACTTCTACAGGACGATTACCAGAGCGCTCAAAATAGATAAAAGGTAAACCGTGCCCTAAAGTTGCTTTCAGTGAGTTTTGGCTATTCTGCCAAAGCGCTCCCACCGTCCAATCGCTGTAACTCTCTGCCACCGTTTTATCAAACTGCTCACCTTGCAAAGAAACTAATAAATCTTTTTGATAAGAGTAACGATAACCCGCCCCTCGATTATAAATAGTACCCTGCCACTCAATATTATAAACAATCGGCTGGTCAGGATAACCTATGCCTAATCCTTGTTTTTCTGCCTGAAAAGCTAATGGATGGGCAAACATCGGTTGTGAGTGAGGCTGGTTGCCATTAAAATCCCAAATTAACGATGACCACCAGGTATGTGTCGGTATTGGCCCCTGAAAGCTATTCGATTTTTTGATTACCCCCTTTACACTTCTTAAGTTATTTCCCTCACTATCTTGTGCGGGTAACTCAGTTAGATAGCGCCCAGCACCCTGAGGAATATCACTTGCAATTGTGATACTTCCCCATAGCCCTAAAACCAAACCGATTGCCTCTTTTCGCATAAGCTATACCTTTTTATTTTCTTTCGTTGCATACAAAAGGCATAGACATGATTTATTAAATTAAAATGAATAAATCAAAAACAAATATTTTTCTGCTTAAAGAGTTAAAATTACTGGATTAAAATAAAATAGCTTGAATAGATTGATTTAAAATATCTTGATCAACAACATGACTATATTGCCCATCTTTTACATAAACAAGACCGATCTTTTCGAGTAAAACCAACCTTACTTTCTTATCCAGTACTTTTTTAATCAAGAGTCAGAGCAGCTAGAATTTCTGTTAACCCTAATCTAGGAATACTAGGTAATAAGCCATTTATTTTTAAGAAATATATTAATTTATCGCTTTCGCTTTTTGCTAAAACACCCAAACGCACAGCATAATCAGCTTCAACCATTAAACCTAAAGCAACCGCTTCGCCATGATTAAGGGTATGACCACTGACAATCTCTAAAGCGTGGGCTATCGTATGACCTAAATTTAAAACTTGGCGCAAGCCTTTTTCATGCTCATCGATGCTGACAACATGCTTTTTAACTTGGCAGCTTTTAAGAATCACTTCAGCCAGTACTTTTCTATTATCTAAGTTTAGCAAAGATTTGGCATTCTCAGTTAATTTATCAAAAAACTCGCGATCACTGATTAAAGCATGTTTTAAAATCTCTATAAATCCCGCTTTGCGTTCTCGCATTGAGAGTGTCTGCAATACACCAGGATCAATCACAACACGCACAGGTTGGGTGATTGTTCCGATCATATTTTTGCCAAAAGGAGTATTCACCCCTGTTTTTCCACCAATGCTGGCATCAACCATAGCAAGTAGACTAGTTGGAATATATAGCACCGGCACACCACGACAATAAGTCGCGGCTAAATAGCCCGCAATATCTGTCACCACTCCACCGCCAAGTGCAATCACTAAAGTATCTCGTGTAAAGCCTGCATCGAGCATGGCATCTTCAAGCCTTTGCTTCACCTCGCGTGTTTTGCACTCCTCACCCAAACCTATACTGAGCAGCAAAACTTCAGCGCTTTGTTCCACTAGCTTCGACCTAAACTGTTCCGCATACAATGTTCTTACTTGATCATCGGTAATTAATACGATTCGCTTAGAAAGCGTGATGCAGTCTTGTATTAATTGATCTGACTTTAATAGCCCTGAATCTATATCAATATTGTAGGCCGGTTTTGTGGTGACTTCTAACTGCAACATAATATGCTTTTTACCTTATCCATTTATTTTTATAATTTCGCCGCGCGGTTCACGAGTAAAGCATCTGCCAATACCAAAGCTAACATAGACTCGACCACAGGAACCGCACGAATCGCAACACAAGGGTCATGACGAGAACCTTCAGGTAGTGAAAAGCTGGCTTTCTCCCCTGTAATATTGGCTGTTGCTTGTGCTTTTTTAATGCTTGACGTTGGTTTAAACGCAACTTGCCCACTAATGCATTCTCCGGTACTAATTCCACCCAAGGTCCCACCGGCATGATTGGTTAATAAGGCTTTATCCTCTGCAAACAAATCATTGTGCTCAGAACCTTGCATCCGTGATGCTGAAAACCCTTCCCCAATACTAACTCCTTTGCTTGCAGGCAGTGTCATCATCGCTTTTGCTAAATTAGCTTCCAATTTCTCATAAACGGGGTCGCCCACACCAACAGGCACACCAATGGCAGAAAACTGAATAATACCCCCTAGGGAGTCACCATCATTAATCGCGCTATCTAACTCTGCCATCATTCTCTCACCAGCGGCAGGATCAGCACAATATAATGGATGTTGGTAAATCGCTTGTTTTAGTTTAGGTAGTTTTTCTACATTTAAACTTGCATCAATAGAGCCAATCGATTGAATACTTGCGGCAATTTCTATCCCAAAGTGATCTAATAATTTTTTAGCAACCGCCCCAGCAGCCACTCGACACGCTGTCTCACGGGCCGAAGAGCGCCCACCACCACGATAATCAAATACACCGTATTTTTCCAGGTAAGTGTAGTTCGCATGACCTGGGCGCAATAAATTTTTGATCGGCTCATATTTACTCGAGTCTGCATCATGGTTATGAATGACAATCGACAATGGCGCACCAGTTGTTTTTCCTTCAAAAACTCCTGAATAAATTTGTGCATGGTCTTTTTCTTTACGTGGCGAAGTAAAACGATTTTTGCCCGTTACACGTAGGTCCAATTCAGCATTAATATCATCTTCATTAATCACTAAACCGGCAGGACAACCATCAATCACAACACCAATGCCTTTACCATGAGACTCACCCCAGGTCGTAATACGAAAAATTTGTCCAAATGAATTACTGGCCACAAGACTCTCCTAATGCTTCTAATTGCATAATCGTTAAATGCGCTGTATCGCAATTAATCTTAATACTATGATGTGCAGCTTGTTGATAATAGTCATGACGGTTTTGGCAAAGTTTTAAAAATTCAGCCAAACCTTTATCCATACTATTATGGATATAAGCCGGCTTTTTCCCTGATAAATAACGCTTCTCTAATAGCTTACTATCAGCATCTAAATAAACCACTTGGCCTAATTGCCGTAAAGTCTGACGATTGATTTTTGCTAAAATAGCACCACCACCTGTAGCAAGTACACAAGACTCAGGTAAATTAAGTGATAAAATCACTTGAGTTTCTAAATTACGAAAGCCAGTCTCACCTAAATTTTTAAAAATTTCAGGGATAGTAAACTCGGTATTTTCTTGCTGATTATAGTGATTCTTTAATAGTTCATCGAGATCAAAAAATGGCCAATTTTTTGCTTTGGCTAGCTGCTGCCCTAAAGTCGTTTTGCCGACACCTTTAGATCCACACAAAATTATGCGCATGCTAATTCTCGAATATTAACACCTAACGCTTGCATTTGTGTAACGAAACTTGGATAGCTTTTAGCAATACACTCACTGTCAGCAATTTCGCAATCACCTACTGCTGCCAACGCTGCAACGGTCATCGACATAGCAATGCGATGATCATGATAGCTTTGCAAGTTTTTCTGATTGGTCAGCGATTGTCCACCCATAATATGCAAACCATCTTCTGTTTCTGCAATATCAGCACCTAACTTTTTCAGCTCTGTGGTAATTGCGGTGAGACGATTTGACTCTTTTTTACGCGCGATGCCCGCACCCGAGATCAACGTTTGTCCTTCGGCATGACATGCAATCACTGCCATAATGGTAATCGCATCCACAAACTCATTAATATCAAAACGAATACCCTGAAGTTTTTCTACAGGTAACACCTGCAAGGATTTTTCTAGCGCATTATATTCAAAATTAGCACCCATTTTCACTAAAACATCGAGTAGTTTCTTATCGCCTTGAGCATCTTCTAAATCAACATTATCAATAATCACCGAGCTTTTCGTCACCAAAGCTGCGGCCACAGGATAGGCAAGTGAACTAAAGTCTCCCGGGACTCGGTAATTAAAACCGGCAATTTTTTGTACTCCAGGAATGATAAAGCGTGTATAGCCTTCACGTTGATAAGACAGACCTAAACGATCAAACCAGCTTAAAGTTAAGTCCAACCAAGGCAATTCTCCAGGGTTATCGACAATAATTTCTGTCTCACCTGGAATAAATAAACTTGCGATTAATAAAGCTGAAACCGGCTGTGAATCTTGACCTTCTATCTGTGCACGATTCCCTTGCATCGGCCCACGAATAATCAAAGGCGCATGCCCATCCCCTTTCGTTGAAATACACTCCGCGCCGAGCTGCTTTAAGCCTTCAATTAAAGGCAAAGCCGGGCGATTAAAACGTACGGAGTGATCCCCAGTCATGACGCTATACCCTGGGATTAAACCTAGAATTGCACCAACAAACCGCAAAACCTGGCCTGAATTACCCGCATCTAAAATATTATCTGGCTGCTGTGGCTGACCCGACACTCCTTTAATATCCAAACGATTTTCAGACTCAATAACGGTAACTTCTGCCCCCAGCGCTCGACAAGCATCGATCATTGCATACGCATCTGGCGAAGGCAAAAAAGATTCGATACCACTGTTTCCTTCAGCTAAAGAGGCAAATAAAATTGCTCGTAACGTATGTGACTTGGAGGATGGTATTTCTATGCGGCCTTGCAACTGTGACGGCTTAATCTGCAATTTTTTCATTATCTCACTCAACCAATAACACGAAAATTTATAACCTTTAAAATATCAAACCTTAATCTAGGCACAGCCAAGAATACGACATGATCGCACTTCATCCTGTACCTTTTTAACAGTACAAGATAGCCTATCATGCTTATTCTTCTCTGACAACCTAACGAGAACACCTTTTGAGCACGGCCAATAATCCACCCCTGCAGTATCAGCAAGCTCAATCACTCTATTAAGATCATCATGATGATTTAACCAAAGGTAACATATTGATAGATTAGGCTTAATCTCAGCTTTCCCTTTATTAATGACAACAAAGGTAGTTGTATTATTAAGCGCATCCATAATGTGCTCAGCGTGAATCCTTAAGCCTAATTTTTCAGCACAGCGCGCTGATGCAATCGCTGCTGCGCCAACCTCATTTTTAGCCCGGATCGCCGCTTCGCCATTACTTGCAACAGCAATGCATTTCACATTTGTTTGGTTTCGCTTTAACCAGCGTTTACACTGCTGTAATGACTGCTCATGTGCATAAATCTTATTAATCTCTACAGTCTTATCATTGACCAATAGATTATGCTGTATCGCCAAATGATGTTCCTCGCTGATATATACATCTGACTTTAGCAATTGATCTAACACAGGAGCAATCACTCCTGTCGTACTATTATAAAGCGGCATAACCGCTAACTTTACCTGTTCAGCTAATAACCTATTGGTAATATCGCTAAAAGAGCTCTCCAAAGAAAGCTCAATGAAGTCTCCTAGCTGCCCGTAGGCCGCTTCTTCAGAATAAGTTCCCTCAGGACCTAAACAAGCGACGGTTAATGGCTGCTGCAAACTTAAGTTCAATGACATAATTTGACGGAAAATATGATAAACCGCTTTATCTTCCAAAGGCCCGTGATTGTTTTCAAGAATTCTTTTTAAAACAGCCTGTTCCCGCTCTGGGCAGTAAAATTTCGCAATATTCGCCTGCTTTTTCACCGAGGCAACTTCTAAAGCACATAGTGCGCGCTGGTTTAATAAATCTAATAACTTAAGGTCGATATCATCAATCTTATGACGCAATTCATTCAATGCTGGATTCATTACTATCTTCCTCTCAGATATCACGATTAACACTTTTCGCAATCAAAGCCAGTTCTTGCATCAACTGCGCCAAACTCTGTGGGCTTAGCGCTTGCTCTGCATCACACCACGCTTGTTCGGGCTGATGATGTGACTCTATAATCAAACCGTCTGCACCCGCAGCAATTGCTGCTTTCGATAAAGCAGGGACCAGCGAAGCACAGCCCCCAGCATGACTCGGATCTATAATAACAGGCAAATGCGTTTCACGCTTTAATACTGGAATTGCAGTGATATCTAACATATTGCGATATGCACTCTCAAAGCTACGTACCCCACGCTCACACAAGATAATATTTGAGTTCCCATGTGCTGCGATATACTCAGCCGCATTCAACCACTCTTTAATCGTCGCACACATGCCACGCTTTAATAAAACCGGTGTTTTTGTTCGTCCAACTTCTTTTAATAATTCGAAGTTCTGCATATTGCGTGTGCCAATTTGAATCAAATCCACACCTGTTGACAAGAAATGTTCTAAATGCCTCACATCTAACAACTCTGTCACTATCGGCAGCTCATTAGGCCGAGCCGCTTGCTCTAACATCGTTAAGCCATCAATACCATGCCCCTGAAAACTGTAGGGATTGGTTCTTGGCTTGAATGCTCCACCACGCATTAATCGACAGCCTGCATTCTTAACCATTTTTGCCGCAGCAACCATCTGCTCCGGCGTCTCCACAGAGCAAGGCCCACTGATCACTTGAATCGTTTTGCCACCCATCGCAACACCACCCACATCAATAATAGAGCCTGTAGGTAAACTTTCACGATCAACCAATGGGTAAGTTTTTTTAGTATCAATCAAACGCACCTGTTCTGGCAAAATTTCCTTTATTTTTTCAGCATCTTGCTTTGGATTTTCACCTTTCAAATGAAT
>NZ_MDTU01000001.1:2794034-2796481 GCF_001720395.1 Piscirickettsia litoralis | reverse complement strand
GGGGTAATTAATAACTTCAGCCAACGACGCTTTACTTCTGGAGAGAATATAAAATAAAGTAACACACCGATGGCAACCGGTAACATTAAGTATTTTGAAAATAAGCCGCACCCAAGCCTAAGCCAGCAAAGATATAATACTTAGTTCCTCGGCCCTGCTCTGCCATCATCAAGCAAAACACACCCAAGAAACTAAAAATCATCAACGGCGTATCTGTTAAAATTGCAATATCAAACAAACTCACCGGGCTTAATAAATAAATCAAGCTGACCCAAAGTGCTTTTTGTTCATCAATCCGCCTTAAAGCAACATACATCAACAAGGCAATTAAATTCGATGCGATGATTTGCAGCATGCGCACCCAAATATTACTCAAGCCAAACTGATTCCAAAAGGCCAAAAACCAGCCAATTAGCGGTGGATGCTCATAATAGCCCCAAGAAAAATGTTGGCCCCAATAAATATACTCAGCCTCATCTCCAGTAATAGGGACAAGATGAGCCAAATAAACTTTAATCAAAAAAGTAATCAATGATAGCCAACAAAAAACCTTAAAGCCATTTTCTAAAGCTGGTTGTTGCCCTTTTAATAATGCTGTCGCCATAATGCCCCATCTCCCCAAATCATTCGCCTGTCACCCTAAATCAAGCCATAGATAAAGTCAATTACCACCATTCACTTATAAAAAGTTTATAAAAATAAATAGCAATATCAAATAATTAAATACGACCCTAGTGCATAGGCAAAACAAAAATTGCACAGAAATACAGTTGCGAGCATAAAAGTTATATTATAACATCACACAATATCAAACTTAAACTAGATTTAATACAAATAAATAGCAGCCAGGTTAACAATGACAGAACTCTTAGCAATCAAACTGATCAGCGTCTTTATTATACTTGCAGTCACACTTTTTTCAGGTTGGCTCCCCTTTAAAAAACGCTTTAAATCAAGCCATGCTAGTGAATTCCCACTCGGCGAGGCTATCGCTGCCGGTGTTTTTCTAGGGGCAGGACTCATGCATATGCTCGGTGATGCTGCGAGTGATTTTAATCAAAACCATATTGATTATCCTGTTCCTTTCCTACTTGCAGGCATCGTCTTTTTAGCTTTGCTTTGGCTCGAGCATATCGGCCGTGAACTTTATGAGCATCAAGGCGCCCAAAGCCCAGCGTTTGCACTGCTAGCCACTCTTATGCTATCGGTTCACTCTTTCTTGGCAGGTGCAGCGCTCGGCCTAACCGCAGCACTATCATCAACTTTAGTTATTTTACTTGCGATTATCACTCACAAATGGGCTGCTAGCTTTGCTCTTGCTGTTCACATCAACAAAAGCAGGCTATCAATTAAACTTCGCATCATCTGTTTTGCAGTTTTTGCACTGATGACGCCATTAGGGATTTTATTTGGTAATATCACTGCATCACTATCACACTACCCACTCATTGCCCCAAGCTTTACCGCACTATCTGCGGGAACTTTCCTTTATTTAGGCACACTACACGGCCTTAATCGCGCAGTAATGATTGATAAATGCTGTAACTTAAAGCACTTTAGCTTTGTCATCATCGGTTTTACCATCATGGCGATTGTTGCGATTTGGACATAAAAAAAGCACCTTTCGGTGCTTTTTCTCTATTTACTTTAAAAGCAAATAATATTATTTACGACGTGCGCGTGAACGTTTCTTATCAAGAAGTTTAGCACGGCGCTCTTTTTCACGATCAAATTGGCGCACTAATTTTTCACGGTACTTTTCAACCGCAACTTCTAATTGCTCAAGAGCGCGCTCTTGACGCATTTCTTCTTGAATACGCTCTTTTTCTAAAGCAACAACTTGAGAACGCTCAGAACGTGCAAGTTTTAACTCATCTTTTGCTTCACGTAATTTTGCTGTTGTTGCATCTTGAGAGTCTTTCGCTTTAACAAGCTTGTTTGCATTTGTTTTCGTATTTGATTTTTTCAATGCAGTACGTGCAGCAGCAATTGATTTTTTATCACTAACAAGGTCTTTCATTAGTTTTTCAATTGTTGTTGTTAGTTTGGCAATATCTTTATCAAGCACAGTGATTTCAGTTGAACTCACAGTAGGAAGCTTTGGACGACCACGTTTTTTTAGTGCTGCGCTTTTCGCAACTGTTTTTTTAGCCACCGGCTTTTTTGCGACCACTTTTTTAGCTGCTGGCTTTTTCGCTGCCGCTTTTTTAGCTGCTGGCTTTTTCTCAACTGTTTTTTTAGCCGCTGCTTTTTTTAACTGTAGCACCTGCTGCTTTCGCTGGGCGGCCACGCTTTTTTGTTGTTGTTGCTTTTTTCACAGATTTAGCTGCTGCAACTTGAACATCTTTTTGTTCTTCCATTATCACTCTACCTAAAAATTTTTATTATCGGACACACTATTTAAGTCATAGAGGATATTATAATTCTTGTTTGAAATCAAAAATTTT